>CAYYEN010000120.1:0-7707 GCA_964470795.1 uncultured Spirochaetaceae bacterium
TGGGCACGCAATTAAAGTGTGTTATGAAGCTGACTATCGCCTTCATCCCTTGAGTACGCTCTTAAAGGCTCCTATCCTTTCTATTGTCGAAGAATTTTGTGCAGAACCTCAAAACAAAGAGTTCCAAGCAAAGGTAGTTGCAGTATTAAGTCAAAATAATCAATAAAAGTAAAAATAGTCAAGGTTTTTACTATCCACATATTTGGATAAACCCTTTTAAGGTCAAAAAATACCAGAATTAAGTAAAAAAACAAGATGGTTAAATCTAAATTTAGCTCCCTAAGATAAAGTAACATTAGTTTTTTACATAAGGAGGATTTAACTATGAAAAAAACATTTGCTATTATTCTTATTGCTTTAGTGGCTTTCTCTGCTTTTGCTGCAGGTACTAAAGAAACAGCTACTACTAAACCTGTAATTACTTTCTACCATGGATGGTTCCAAGATGATTGGCAACCAGCTGCAGAAATGCGTGCAATGTATGATGAATTTGCAGCTTTACATGCTGATGAATTTGAATTCAAAGCTATTGCTTTAGACAGTGGTAACCAAGGTGTTTACGACAAATGTGTTCAAGAAATTGCTCTTGGCAGATTCCCAGATGTTGTTGACGTTGCTGGTATGAATATTGTTCCACCTGCAGTAGCAGCTGGCGTTGCTCTTGACCTTAAACCATATATTGATGCTGATAAAGACTTCAAAGCAGGTATCGGTGTTAACTATGAGCAAAATATGTATGAAGGAAAAATCTACACAGTTCGTGACCAACTTGAAACCATCGGTTTCTGGTATAACGAAGACTTATTCAACAAAGCTGGTGCTGTAACTCCAGACAAGTGGAATACTTGGGATGATTTTATCACAGCAGTTGCTGCTCTCAAAGCTTGCCCAGAAGTTGAAACTCCTTTCACAATGAACCAGGGCTGGCCTTCAACAATTTTATTCTCAGGTTACCTTTTAGGAACTGAAGAGGGTCGTAAACTTGGAAACAGTGTTCCAGCAACTTATGATAACGAAGCTTTTAAAGATGCTCTTTCCTTTGTTGCTAAACAAGCTTTAGCTCAAGTTGATAATGAACACTTCACAGCATCAGACAGTGATCGTTACAGAGAAGACTTCTTTGATGGTAAGAGTGCAATGCTCTTCAACGGTGTTTGGGAATCTGGCAGCTTCGGTTCTGTTAGCGTAAAACCTGAATACATCAAACCAGCTTTCTTCCCTACACACGAAAGTGGTAAAAAAGCAGCTATCGTATCTGCATCCCCAGGATTTGTTATCAATGCAAAACTTGACGATGTTAAGAAGAATGCTTGTATCGAATTTGTTAAATTCATGACCAGCAAAGCTACTGCTACTAAGGTCTTCGAAAAAGCAATGGCTATGCCACCATCAACAGCTATCGACTATGATACCTATATCAATGGTAATTATGATGTAACTGTTAAGGCTCTTGCAGCTGCTTGTAAAGCTGCTTTAGAAGCAGATTACCAGTCACCTACAGCTGGAGCTGCTTGGGGACAAGATGTCAATGATGCTATCAATGGTAAGTTCGCAGGCTTAAGAGATGGTTCAAAGACTGTTGAACAAGCTGTAAAAGAAATTAACACATTACTCTAGTATTTCAATTTAGATCTTATGGGGCAGGATTTTCCTGCCCTATTTAAAAGGATGACTTATGCAATATAATAAATTAGGAATTAAGCAAAGGAAGTCCCTCTTTGTAACAGCTTTTTTAGCGCCAGGGGTTATTTTATACCTGTTAATTTATGCTTACCCTATTATTAACATTTTTTTAACCAGTTTTACAAATTGGAATTTTAAGAACCTAGCTCACCCTGAGTTTATAGGTTTCGCTCATCTTTTCGATAACTACAAAGCACTTTTTACCACAGACTTTTATTACGTCACCGCCCTTAAAAATAGTATTAAATGGATTATTCTAGCAGGCGTTATTCAAGTACCTTTTGCTTTAATAGTTGCACTAGTATTAAGTAAAAAGCTTCCGCTTTGGAAGTTTACCAGAAACGTTTTCATCATCCCAAATATTATCAGTAGTGCTGCTATTGGTCTTATCTTTGTAAATATGTATGACCCAGCTGGTGGTGTGATTACGCTCTTACTTGAAAAGCTTACAGGAAAAGACCTTAACCTATTAGCATCCCCCTCCAGTGCTTTTTGGTGTGTAACTTTTGCTTTCGTACTGTTTGGTGGAATGATTATGCTCTTGATGCTTTCACAAATTTCTTCAATTTCTGGAGAACTATATGAAGCAGCCTCTATTGATGGCGCTACCAAATTTCAACAAGACTTAAAGATTACACTTCCTATGATGAAGAGTTCTCTTGGAACTTCTTATATCTTAGCGTGTAACTATGGTTTGTTAATTTACAACGAAATATACTTAATAACTAAAGGTGGACCAGATGGTTCAACTTATTCAATTGGTTATTATATCTATAAAACTGCTATGGGATCTTCTAAGTTAAACTTTGCTAAAGCTAATACTGCGGGTGTAATTATGATTTTATTAGGACTCACTTTAGTGTCCCTTTTGAGCGTATTGTTCTCGAGGAGGGTAGATGAATAAGCATAAATTATCCTTTGGGATTATCTTCTGTTATTTAATTATGGCTATAGTATTGATTATTTCCTTATATCCAATACTCTGGATTCTCCTCTCTTCCTTCAAAGAACGACCCGGTGGACTTGGTTTTCCTGATAAATGGATTTTTACTGGGTATGTGACAATTTTTACTAAACTCAATATTTTATCCTACTTTGCAAATAGTATAATTGTTACTTTAGGCTCAACTGTCTTTAGTGTATTAGTGGTAACCCTTGCAGCCTATGTCTGTGCAAGAATGGAGTTTAAATTAAAGGGTTTAGTTACTCTTATGTTTGCTTCTACACTATTTATTCCACAGTACGCAATTAGCTTTCCGCTTTATCGTTTAATTAACAACTTAAATTTATACGATACCAGAATGGGTTTGATGTTTGTGTATATGGGCTTAAACATTGCAATAAGCTTCTTTATTGTAAAGAGCTACTTTACTTCAATTCCAAAGGAAATGAACGAAGCAGCCGAACTTGATGGTTGTTCTTATTCAAGAACCTTCTTTACAATTATGATGCCTCTAGCAAAACCAAGTATTTCAACAGCGCTGGTTATGACCTTCTTGAATAACTGGAACGAATTCTATTTTGCTTCACTTTTATTACAGAGTAAGAGTAAAATGACTATTCCAGCTTTATTAGGACAGTTTACTACCGCCTATTCAATGAACTTGAATGGAATGTTCTCGGCGATAATTATTTCAATTATCCCAACAATTGTAGTTTTCTGTTGCTTTAGCGAACTCTTTGTTAAGAGCTTAACCGATGGTGCGGTAAAAGGATAATAAAATGACTGAAAGAGAAAAACGAGTACAGTGGTTTATGAAATCACGATTTGGTCTGTTCCTCCACTGGGGACTATATGCAATTCACGGTTATGGTGAATGGATGATGAGTGAAAAGAACATGAGTGCAAAAGAGTATGAAGAACGCTACTTTTCTCAGTTTAATCCTGTTGATTTCAACCCTGAACTTTGGGCTCAAAAAGCAAAAGAAGCAGGAATGGAATATGCAGTATTAACAGCTAAACACCATGATGGTTTTTGTCTCTTCGATTCTAAATACACAGACTACAAAGTAACTAATACTCCTTTTAAAAGAGATATTGTAAAAGAGTATGTGGACGCATTTCGAAAGGCTGGAATTAAAGTAGGACTTTATTACTCTCTTTTAGACTGGCACCATCCTGATTACCCTAAATATGATGATATGTATCATCCTATGAGAGGAAATGAAAAGTATAAAGATGAGAAAGTTAACTTTGATAACTATCTCGACTACATGCATAACCAAGTTAAAGAGCTTGTTACTAATTATGGCAAGATTGATATCTTGTGGTTTGACTTCTCTTATGATGGCAAGCGAAATGAAGATTGGCGAGCAACTGAATTGATTAAAATGGTAAGAACTTACCAAAAAGATGTCTTGATCGATAACCGCCTTGAAACCTCCGGCGAGGGCTTTGGCTCTATTATCACAAAAGAACCTGCCTTCTTTAGTGGTGATTTCGCTTCCCCTGAGCAGATAATTCCAGGAGAGGGTATTGTCAATGAACTTGGAAACCCTGTTCCTTGGGAGCTTTGTACAACCATGAACAACAACTGGGGTTACAATATGAATGACTCTCTTTATAAACCTTCCTGGCTTTTAATTAGAAAGCTTGTGGAATGTGTAAGTAAAGGTGGCAATGTTATTTTAAACGTAGGGCCAGATGCTAAAGGTAATTTCAATGCTCAGTCTCTTTCAATTTTAAAAGATTTTGCGACTTGGATGGATAAAAACTCTGCCTCTATAAAAGGATGTGGTAATGCCTACCTTCCAAAACCAGATTGGGGACGCTACACTAAGAACGGTAATCATTTATATGCACATGTCTTTGAACCACCAATTGGACCTCTTGCTCTTCCAGGAATTAAGAGTGAAGATATTGTAAGCATGCACTATTTAGAAAATGGTGTTGCGGTAGAAAAAGGAGATAGTTGGATTACAAAAGCCTACGAAGGTGTTGCTTTCGCCTCTTTAGGCCCAATTCCACACTTCTCTTACCCTTTATTAAATGAAATTGATACTGTAGTAGATATTGAGCTGAGGAACAAAAAATGAAAAAAATAAGTGCTGTTTTAATTGGAGCGGGACAAAGAGGAGCAGATGCCTATGCTTTATATGCTTTATCGTTTCCACTTGAACTTGAGTTCGTTGCAGTAGCGGAACCAAGAAAAGATAGACGAGAAGAGTTTGCAAAGCTTCATAATATTGCGTCAGAAAACGTATTTGAAAGTTATGACGAGCTTTTAGCTCAAAAGAAGCTTGCTGACTGTGCTTTTATTTGTACTCAAGATAGAGATCACTTTAACCCTGTTATGAGAGCGTTAGAGCTTGGTTATCATGTACTTTGTGAAAAGCCTATGAGTACAGATTTAACTGAGATGAGAGAAATGGAGAAGCAAGCAAGAAAGTATGATAGAGTACTTTCAATTTGCCATGTTCTTCGTTACTCACCTTTCTTTACTCAAATTAAGAAGATAATAGATTCCGGACAAATTGGAAAAATTGTCTCTTTTCAACATCGTGAAGGGGTGGGCTATTACCATGCTGCTCATAGCTTTGTAAGAGGTAACTGGAATAATAGTGATGTATCTTGTCCGATGATTTTGGCAAAATGCTGTCATGATATAGATATTCTCTCTTTCTTGATTGGTTCAAAATGTAAGAGAGTCTCGAGTTTTGGCGCTTTAAACTACTTTAAAGCAGAAAATGCTCCAGAGGGTGCACCGTTAAGATGTTTAGATGGTTGCCCCGAGCGTGATACTTGTCCGTACTATGCACCGCGTTTCTACTTAGAGCACCCACGAGCTAAAATTGATAACTTTATCCATGTAGTAAGTTCAGATTTGAGTCCTAAGGGAATAATGGAAGCTTTAAAAACAGGTCCTTATGGACGTTGTGTCTTCCATTGTGATAACAATGTAGTAGATCATCAGATTGTCAACTTAGAGTATGATAATGGCGTCACTGCTTCTCTCATGATGACAGCCTTTTCCCTCAATTGTGAGCGCGAGCTTACTATTGGTGGAACTCTTGGTGAAATTAAAGCCAATATGGATGAGAGTATAATTAAAATTGCAGATTTTACTACTGGAAACACAACTCAAATTAACGTAGTGGCACCTGAAAATGGTCACGGTGGTAGTGATAACTCCATGATTAAAGCGTTTGTAAAACTAGTTGGTGTTGATGGAAAGGGTGAGAACAAAACAGATATTTCTGTTTCTGTTGAAAGCCATGTGGTAGCACTCTATGCTGAAAAGTCTCGACTAGCTCATGGAGCTGTAATTGATATCGACTAAAACTGTTACTTCCTGGAAAGAATTTACAGAAAGCCGGAAGGTGAGCTATAAAGCTTTCAAAAACAATATTGATGGCTTTAAAGATGAGGAGAAGGGGTTTGAAGAAATGAGAACCTCTCCTCATCATCGCAGTATCCAACAATGGGATAAAACAGTAGTTACTGCTGATGAAGAGGGGGTTTTTGCCTCTCTTCAACCTATTTATTACCAAATAAATTACAATAATATAACGACCTCTATGGTAGGAATTGGAGCAGTTTGCTGTATTAAGAAAGGAACAAAGGCCATACATGACTGCTTTTTCTTAGCTTTAAACGATGCATATGCTAAAAAAGTTCCCTTTTCTTACCTCTATCCTTTTTCTGGAAAATATTATAACCAGTTTGGCTATAGCTATGGAATTATGAAAAAGGATTGGTCCATACCTCGCCTCAGTTTTCCTTATATAGAAAACACTGAAGTTAAGCTCAATGACAATGATTTTAAACGACAAAGAGAGTACGCAAAAAAATACAATTTTAGTGTTGTAAGAGATGAAATAGATTGGGTAAACCTCTTAAAAGATTTTGTTGTTAGAGAAATGGATGATTTTCTTACCTATCATATAGTTGATAACAATATAGTTGTCACCTCTCAATGTTCAACTCCCAAAACGCTATCTTCTTTACTTGCAAAGCTACCAAAAGTAGAGGGAAAAATAACTATTACACTTCCTTCCTGGTATGAGGCTGAGCAAATAATGGAGGAAATGAATCTTGAAAGAACAAGAGCAACTTGCTCTTATTCAGCTCAAGGAATGTCGCGCATCGTTAATTTAGAAGCTGCAGTAGCGCTTTTGCGTCCAACAAAAGATGATTCAGTTACTATAAAAGTAAGCGATGAGCTAATTGCTGAAAATAATGGTATCTTTACCTTTTGCTCAAAAAAGGGAAAAGTTAAACTTATAAAAGGGAATTCCTCTTACGATTATGAACTTACTATCGATAAGCTTTCACGTCTTTTTACCATAGGAGATGGCTCTGTTATATTTCCTTATAATAGTAATGCTATCTTTGATTATTTTTAAACTTTGAGTTGTAGAAAATATATATTTCAATATATCCTAAAAAAACAAAAGGATGGATAAGATGACCTTAAGTGAAGAAGATGGAAAATTGTATTATAGGCTATGGCTGCCGTTACTCGATTTCGTTAACAAGAAGTACGATATTATAAGAAGAATAGTCTGTGTAGTTACTGAAAATAATCTACATATGCAAGAAGTAAAAACTATATCAGACAAGCTCTATGATAATATTGGGTTAATTGATGAATACCTTGCATTACACAGTGAACTATCTGAGGAGCATAAAGCTATTATTTTGGGCTTTAAGAATTTTGTCAGAGGTGATTTTCTATTAGAAAGACATTTGAAAAAGGGTTCAGTAATGATTAATACGGAAAATCAAAAGGTTTACCTAGTTTCTGGAATAGTTAGTAGTTTTGAAGAACTCTTTTTTACCTTTCCAATGCCTTTGTTAATTAAGGCAACTTTATTGCCTTTTAAAGATGTAATAATAACTGATGGTTTGTTTGCGCCTTATGCCATGAATATTGGTTCTAATCTAAAAAAACAATTTAAGGATATTTACACAGAAGCTAAAGCGGAAGGAGAAATAATATCTGACTTAAATAAAGGAGTAGTAAGATGACTTTATCAGAAGACGATGGAAAGTTATATTACAAGCTTTGGTTCCCTTTACTC
>CAYYEN010000121.1:0-7682 GCA_964470795.1 uncultured Spirochaetaceae bacterium
TGCTGTATATCGCATTTGGAGATTTTTTACGTCACGAGTAAAGCAGCGTACAGCCCAGTCTCGACCTTTCGAAAATAGATGATATGTTGTTGTGAATCCTCCTGAAAAGGGTCTCGGTGAGCCCCAGGTGCTTTTCTCGTAATCACAATTCTTTAGTTCAGAATCGTTAAATGCGCTGCGGGGATTCCCTACCGCATCCATATATTCATCCCCGCTTGGATATCTCATAGGAGTACCTCGTTCAAAACATTATGGTACAACATATAAGCAAGTTGTATCGTCGTTTTTAATCCTCTGACTAGCCCTTGTATCAGAAAGCCACGTTAAAAAGGCGCTCTGCGGATCGTCAGCATTAACTATACGCTCTAATATTTGCCATGGATGGCCACCAGATTCGCATTCTCGCAGAAACCAATGTGCAAAAGCATCTGTAAGTAAAATAAAGATGTCACCACTTTTCCACCGCCCCTTATAAGACACCCGGTTTTTCCAAATTAGTCGATTCCTTTCTAGCCTACTTGAGACGCAAAATGGGAAGTTGCTAAAGTCTGTCGATCTTTGAACGGGAAATGAACATTTTAATTGGTTATTAGATATCTGGAATAGACAACTATCTCCAACAGCAATGGAATGCCAGCGGCCATTGTTTTTATTGAGATTTATTCCTAAAAATGTGGATGCTGCACCATTCTCAATACTTGCTGTGGTATACCAAGGTACTGGTTTAGATGTAACGGCATTCTCCCAACTTTTTGCTAATTTGATGATAGAAAGTCTAAATTGCTTAATCCCGCGGTAGTTTTGGTTGGTGTAATCGGTCACTAACGATTCTGCCCAGATACTTGCAAAGTTTGTCGTCGATGCTCCATCAGCAATAGCACATCGGAGGTTTTGCATTCTGTCTATATTGCTCCGAGATGAATAGCAAAATGCGTCTTCACATTCCTCTTCTGGACAGTCTCTCTTGGGAGCCCTGAAAGAATAAATTGTTGTCATACCCGCTCATCTAAGGTTAGAAGGGCGTGTTCCAATATCGAGGAACTCAATTAACGAAATAATATCGGCATTAAACCCGTAGCCCCTGCTATTTTCCGATATAATATATTCATGCTGCCTTGCACTGTCCTGCATCTTGGGCGGAAGGATACTGGACATATTAAATAACATCTGTGCATATGGATCCGGCAGGTTATCTTCTGTATCTGGATACATTACCGGTTGTGACTTCGTCGAAGAGATATGAACATTAAAAAGGAGAGCGTTTCCATCATCGCTCGAGATCTCTTTTATTTCTTCAGCATCTCTCGATGGGTCGCCATCGTTTGCCTCGCCGTCGGTGATGTTTATTATTATTGGAGGATATGCCATTGGGTGTTCTCCAACCCAATCTGATGCAATATCCCTTGCGTATTTAAATGCTTCACACATAGGTGTGCCTCCACTCGCAACTGGCTCGATCCATATGGGCACTTTTATATTCTGTTCAATAATGCCTCCAATGCCATCATCTATTTTCTTTTTCCTTTCTTCGATTCGTAATGGGTTATTTGCAATTTCACTAATCGGAATTAGATTTTTCTCTGATAGATCATTACTAAAAGCAGATCCGATGTAGTAGTTTGCAGTATCGTTGTTATATCCTATGACACCGACATGGAAGTAATCTCTTATGCCGTCAGATTTTGCGCATTTAATTGACAAATTTTGGAGCAGGCGATTAATAATGTTAGCGAGCTCATCTGATTTTTTCCGGTTTTGATCGCCGTTCCAGCCTTCTGCCATCGATCCGGACTGATCTAGTAAAAATATAAAGCATGCTGGATTAGATCTGTTAATCTCTGCCTCATATACCATATCCTACCACGAAACACAATTTGCAGCCAATATATAAATCTGTTTTGCTATCCCGGAGTTTGGATGTGACATTATTCCATTTCGCTATCATTTGTGTGACCATTTGAGGATTGGGAGTAGTATGTTGAGCTGAATGGTCCCATATGGTATGCCAAGATATTATCCATATATCTACTGCAAAAGAGCCTACGAGATGAATATGAATATTTTGCAGCATTCGTGTGGCGATGAGCATCTTATAGCAATGTTCTCATAATCCCAGTCATCCTGCTGTCCTTGCTACGCATTCTCCACTTCCATAGCGGAGGCTATCCTGGTTGATACTTCCACAACGAGAGAAAAGACACTCAAATCTTTGTTTATTGAGAGTTCATGTGTTCAACTTGGTCACTCATGTATTCCCCCTCCTTCAAACTTCCGCGATGCGCGCTCCCGTTTAATCCAGTGGTGGTCTCTTGCAAGTACATTTGTTGTTCGCGGTAGGGGCAATTGTACTTGCCTAAAAAGCAACAAATTATTGAGGGCCTTCTCTGATCTGACCGAGGGTGAGGGTGAGCATCATGATCGAGGTTATTGGATGCATAAAGATCTGTGATGGTTCAAGTATTACCGTGATATCAAGGCACTACAATAAAACCCTGATCTCATCCTTAAGCGATACTCAAACATTTGACATAATCAAGCTCCTAAAACATCAAATCGATACTTTAATGCTTAGATTTCTGCTCATTACCTATGATGGAGGGCTGCTATGGCAATAATTACCGATTACATTGAAGATGCCCGAAGAGGTTTACTCGACCTTACATTCAGGAATCGTCTCATCAATTATCGCCCTTCGAAAGCCCGCACTATCAGAATACTCGACGAAAATCCTGCTGAAATCTATGAAACTCTGGTCCTAAAAGGTAAAGAGATGAGATTTAAGCCAAAAGCCAGTGCCCACCCAGAATCAGCAGACAATACCCTCCCGATCTGGCTTGAAGGGTCAACATCACCAGCACAACCTACGGATGAACTATCAGTACCATGGGTTACGCCTCTCTTAGATGCCGCAGATAATCAACCGAGAAAATCTGATATCTATCTTCAGACCGCCTTTGAGAGCGACGTACTACAGTATCGCCTTTCAAAGGTCTTTTCAGAATCACATTCTGCAGTAGAAGAACAGGGATACACGATATTGTACTTAGCACTGGGCTTCTTAACTTGGTATGAATCCCCTTCATCGGAGAAAATTATAAAATCTCCTCTTATCCTTATCCCTGTCGACTTACGACGTGGGGATAATCGTCAGACATTTACGATGACCTGGACTGATGAGGACATAATAACGAATATTTCACTTCAAGAGAAACTTCAGGAATTGGGAGTCACTCTACCGGAATTTGAGATGCCGGAAGACAAGGCAGGAATAATCGAGTATTTTAATGCAGTAAAAGAAGCGATAAGGCATTTTCCCACATGGGGCATTTATACCGACATATATCTGGATTTCTTCAGTTTTACAAAGTTTATCATGTATAATGACCTTGACTCTGCCTCATGGCCAGAAGGCATGGAGCCTGCTGCTCACCCACTTTTGAATGCAATATTCAATCCCACTGGTTCGCGGTCAAGTAACCGTGGCTTCCCGGAGGAAGATGTCGATAAGAGATTGTCTGCACAGTCCATCTACCACATTATGGATGCAGACTCCTCTCAAATTGCTGTTATTGAAGATATTAAGGCCTCCAGGAATCTTGTGGTTGAGGGGCCTCCCGGCACCGGGAAATCTCAGACCATCGCAAATGCAATAGCCGAACTCCTTGCCCAAGAGAAGACCGTACTGTTTATCAGTGAAAAGATGGCCGCGCTGGATGTAGTAAAAAGGCGGTTGGATTCTGTTGGTCTTGGCGACTATTGTCTTGAGTTGCATAGTAGAAAAGCCAATAAAAAGCATATTATTGCGGAACTAAAACGAACCCTGGATCTGCCTGCACCACGTCAGATTGCTCTTGATAATGATATTACGAAACTTGAAGATCTTAAGAAAGAACTCAATGACTATGTCAGTGCGCTACACACTCCTCTAGGCAACCGGAATCTATCTCCGTTCACGCTTTTTGGCCTAAATGAAGATGTGAGGGAGCATTTTGAGACCGTTAGCCGTGGTATGAGATGCGTCGACTTGCCTTCTCCTGAGCGCTATACTGACAGGGAATGGACGGAGGCAATTAAACTTCTGACAGATCTTGCCGAGGTATTACCGAAAGTTCGGCCAGTAAAGAATAATCCTTGGTATTGCACAGAGCCTGGGATTGTTCTTCCTTCAGACCTACAAAGACTGGATAAGGCGGTTAGTGAGGCCCGAGATGCATTGAATTCGCTAATAAGCAAGATTGCGGCCTTCGCTGATGCAACAGGTATCACCTGCCCGGACAATTCTAAAGAGTTATTTGATGCAATAGGCACAACTAATCTCTTCACATCTTCAAACCCCATAGATCGGAATTTACTCCTTAATAATGCATGGAATCAACCAAACCCGAATACTGCCCTATTTATCTCTCAAGTAAGGAGATATAACGAAGTTCGGGAAGAAGTGCGTACGCATTTCAACGATGACATCTTGATTGAGGATCTAGATGCCCTTTACAATGAGTTCGTTCCTTTGACAGAACGCTTCTTCATACTAAGATGTATCAATCCTCGGTATCGAGCCATTAAAAGAGCATTAAGGGCATACTACCGGGTACAAGACTCAAGATCGGATGAAGAACTAATCCAGGACCTTTCGAGAGCTGCTTTGTGTAAAAGGATTCAAGGCGAGATTAGAAGCCAAGGAGCGTTAGGGCGGTCACTATTTGGGTCTTACTGGGCGGACGAGAACAGCAACCCCTCAGAACTCGAGCAGTTTTCAAAATGGATTGTCGCGTTTCGATATCAACTGCTTAAGGATGTGTTCACAGAGCGTACGGTTGAGATACTCAGTCATGGTGCATCGCCTGAAACGATTCATCAAGCTGCCCATGAGGCGGATGATGCCCGGCAGAGATTCCTCGACCGCATCAATACAGTATCTTCATTACTGAATGTCAACTGGCAGAAAAAATATGGAAAAGAACCCGCACTTATTTCTTTTACTGATTATGACGATACCCTCCGTTTATGGAGTTCATCTATACAGGGTCTGATCGATTGGGGATACTATAGTAGATTAATTGCAAATACTCAAACGAGTATCGCACTGCCTATAATAAATGAGGCTGAATCGAACGATCTTCCTCCTCAAGATCTGGTTGCAACATTTGAAGGCAACTATATCGAGGGTCTTCTTAGAGCAGCATTTTTCACTCGCCCTTCACTCGCATCGTTCCTCCGTGAGACTCATGAGAAGAAGATTCAGCAGTTCACTCAACTGGATAAGAAAATTATCGAAGGAAATCGTCTGCGTCTGTTGTGGTTGATCTGGCGGAGTCTGCCTGATAAAAATACCCCAGCCTCGTCGCAATCAGAAATGGGAATTCTTAAATCCGAATTTGTAAAGCAGCGAAAATTGCTTCCCATTCGGAGTCTTATGAGACATGCGGGCGGGCTGATACAGAAGATCAAGCCTTGTTTTATGATGAGCCCGCTGTCCGTTGCCCAATTTCTTGATCCGAGAACCGTTAAATTCGATGTTATCATTTTCGATGAGGCGAGTCAGGTCAAACCACAGGATGCTCTGGGCTCGTTACTACGCGGAATGCAGGCCGTAGTTATCGGCGACTCTCGGCAGCTTCCTCCTACCTCGTTTTTTGATAGAATGATGGAAGTAGATCCCGACTCAGTAGATACCACCGATGCATTACCGTCTGATATTGAGAGTATCCTAAATCTCTGTAAGAAAGGGTTCCCAACAAAGAATCTTCGCTGGCATTACCGGAGCAGGCATGAGTCGCTTATAGCACTGTCTAATTCACAATTTTACAATAACTACCTCTATGTGTATCCATCTCCGATG
This sequence comes from uncultured Spirochaetaceae bacterium, assembly GCA_964470795.1. Lineage (GTDB taxonomy): Bacteria > Spirochaetota > Spirochaetia > Sphaerochaetales > Sphaerochaetaceae > Bullifex. The sequence goes on from CAYYEN010000121.1 coordinate 5,840, forward strand.
AACGGCTCAGATGAGCTCGGTCTCAAGTTAGTTCACCTTCCTGATTGTACGTATGACCGTGGAGTAAGCTCCATTAACAGGGGTGAAGCACAAGCGGTTGCTGCTGCCGTCATTGAACACTTCGTAAAAACTCCTCACAAGAGTCTTGGTGTAGGGACATTCAATATCAAACAGCAACAGGCGATTGAGGATGAGATTGAAACTCTGCTCAACGAACATCCGGGTCTTCAGCAATATTTTGCGAAGGATTATCTAGAATACTGCTTTGTGAAAAATCTTGAAACAATCCAGGGTGATGAGCGGGACGTCATCTTCATTAGCGTTGGTTTTGGGCGGGATAAATACGGAAAACTGACACAAAATTTTGGCCCGCTTAATCAGGATGGTGGGGAGCGGCGGCTCAATGTGCTCATGACCCGAGCAAGAGAACGCTGCGTTATCTTTTCGAATTTTAAGGCCGTGGATCTTACTGTTACGGAGACTTCTGCTACAGGGGTTAAGATCTTAAAGCAGTTTTTGGAGTATGCTGAAACAGGCAGTCTGCCTTTGTCGACGATACCTCACGACGATCTGGAGTCACCATTTGAGGAATCAGTATACGATTACTTGATCTCAAGCGGGTATCAAATCCATAAACAAGTGGGCTGTGCGGGGTTCCGGATCGATCTTGCTGTTATCGATCCCGAGCAGCCTGGTAGATATTTTCTTGGGATTGAATGTGATGGAGCGCAATACCATTCATCCAAGGTGGCTCGGGATCGTGATAGGCTTCGGCAACAGATCCTCGAAGGACTTGGTTGGCGGATATACAGAATCTGGTCTACCGACTGGTACACCCAACCGGCAACATCCAAACAGAGACTGCTTGAAGCGATTGAAAATTCAAAGCGAGCAGGTCCTCTGAAATTACGTTCAAGTGCTCAGCTGAAAAGAACACAAAAGGAGAGTATTCCCGAGAGTTATCTACCCCTCGTGAAATCAGGCGCAGATGATCGAAGCGAGGAGCCTAATTATACGATTCCCGATTATGTTCAGTGTACACAGATCAGTCTGGATCTCTCTGTAGCAGATTTCATCGATCTACCTACATTTGTTGTTGTTCAAGCAATAGTCGACATTGTTGCGGTTGAATCGCCTGTCCACATCGATGAAGTCTACAACCGGATACGGTCCTTTGCAGGCATCTCACGTCTGGGATCTCGAATGAAGCGTAAACTCGAAGGTGATTGTCAATATGCCGTCGTTTCAAAGAGAGTTTTTAAAAGAGGGCAGTTCCTCTGGAAATCAAGGGAACAGGAGCCACCGCTACGCCGGCGCCTGCAAAATCAGTCGCGGAATATCGAATATATTTCTGATGAGGAGATACAGGCAGCAGTGATTCATGTTCTACGATCACAGTATGCGACTCCTATGGAAGGGATCGTCTCAGAAGTCTCGAGAATCTTTGGAATCAAGGCAACAAGGCTGGTTATTGATAGGGTTGACGTTCTGGTCCGTAACTTAGTTAAGAGTAACGAACTTGAGACCCTGCCTAACGGTAAAATCTTCTTTAAAGATTCAACGTCGACATCTCATAATGGTAAGCAATCCCATTAAGAGGGCATTGCCTCCTCATTATGTGGTAGATTGATTTGGCTTAACCCGCCGATGGTCACCGTAGGCAGGATGCATTGATCCTGCCCTATAGTTTATATCTTGGTCTTTCTTGATTCCGTCCCCAATTGGATTTTCGCTTGTGTTACGCAGGTCTCCCTTACTCTTCTGTCCAAGCAAGGATCTCGCCCCTCTTCTGCCGCTCCAGGCGGTCAAGATCTTTGCCGGCACCAACAAACCTGACACCGAC
>CAYYEN010000122.1:0-7654 GCA_964470795.1 uncultured Spirochaetaceae bacterium
TTGCAAAGCTTCCAGGTTAGAACTTATTCTCTTGTACTTGAGAAATTTGCCAGTATTTGATATCTTTCAACTGTAGCGGTATTTACAAAAACTGTAAAACCAATTATGTTTATCTAGTTATATGATTTATAAATCAATATAAGAGGAGAAAATCTAGTGAGTATTCCATTGGACGATTTAATTGATAGAGAGGGCAATGTCTACGAAATGACTTGTGTTGCTATTCGAGAAGCGGAATTAATTTCTTCTACATCAATTAAGGATGATATTGAGAAAAATGGCGATAAAGTAGTTTCTTTTGTTTTGTCCAAAGCTTTGCATGATGAAATTAAATTTACAAAAGACGACGACAATATCTAATAAAGTAATATTTTTATTTGGTCCCACAGCTGTCGGCAAGACAGACTTAATAACCAATTATTTCCTAAATAATTATGAAGTGGTAAATGCTGATTCAATGCAAGTATATCGATACTTAGATATTGGGTCAGCTAAGCCGTCTTTAGAGTTGATGGAGAAAATTCCACATCACTTGGTAAATATTCTAGATCCTTGGACTCAATTTACCGTTGGTCAATTTATTGAAGAAGCAGATAAAGCCTGCGCTCAAATTTGGGCAAAAGGTAAGATACCAGTATTAACTGGAGGCACTGCTTATTATTTTAAACATTTTCTATATGGTCTTTCCTCTTTGCCCCCAGCTGATTTAGAAATTCGAGACCACGTTGCAAACGTGATAGCTGAAAAAGGGGAAGAATGGGCGTATAAAACGATGTGCTTAGTGGATGAAGTTTCTGGCGCTCGTATCAATAAAAATGATTTATATCGTATTTCTAGAGTCTTGGAAGTTTTTGAGCAGACAGGTAAACCCTTATCTTCTTTTGAAGTTCCAACAAAACATAGAAACAATATGCAACCTTTAATAATTGGCCTTTATCGTGATAAAGATGAACTGCAACAACGCATTGCGCTTCGTGTTGAGCTAATGCTAAAAGACGGACTCGTTGAAGAAATGAAGACGCTTTTTCGAATGGGGGCTGAGCAATCGTGGCCAGGTATGCAAGGAATTGGTTATAAAGAGTTCTTTGAAGCTAGAGAAAGCGGAGAAAGTTCATTAACAACTATTGCAGAGGCCATTATAACAAACAGTCGTAAATATGCTAAACGTCAACTTACCTTCTTTAAAAGCTTTGCTAATTGTCATTGGGTTAATCCTAAGGATACAGAAAGCTTAACAGAACTTATAGAGAACTATTTAGCAAAATAAAAAGGCGGGGTTAACCGCCTTTATTACTTACCTTGAAAAAGTTTCTACTTCTTCTTCTCCCAGATATTCACTTGAAAGAGTATCAAGGGCAGTGATGTTATACCAACCACGTTTATTCCAAGTAAAGGTGAAGCGTTGGGTTACTTTATAAGTGTAAACAAAATTACCTGCTTTCTTCTCTGCACTTTCTTCACTCTCCTCATAGGCATAAGGGGTGTACCAAATGCTGGTAGCAACAAAGGTATCTTCAGCTTCTTGAATAACCTCAAGATCTGAAACACCATAAACAAAGGCTTGCTCATAGATAGCAGGCTTACCGTTTTCAACCCATTTATCTGCTCTTACAACAGGCTCAAAGCCTTCATTAGCGTACCTCATACGAGTGGTAACAAAGAGGTTGATAACTTCAGTCTCTTGTGGTGCCTTTGTCTTTTTCAGTGCCCCTGTAAGTTTGTCAACATCTAAGCTGTTTTGTCCATCATAGAAAGCATAAACCATATCTTTAGGGGTGAGTAGTTTAGTATAAGGTGGGTCGAAGAAGCTTTTAACATAAGGAATACCAAAACCTAGTATACAGCCAAGGGCAATTGCTGAGATTATAATGATAGTGCCTTTTACTCTCCAAAAGCGAGTACGTTTAGCGCCACGAATAGTTTTCTCTTCAAACGCTTTATACTCCGCTGTCTCTTTAACTTGTTTAAGAATTTGAGTGCTATCATTATCGTTTAAATTCTCCACAGACCAATCGAGGGCGGAGGTACGGGTAATAAACCACTCAAGATTTTCCCAAGAAGTACGGTTTCCTTCTATATCTCTCATCTCTCTAGATTTCGCATGAAGAACAAAGTTTATAAACCCAATGCTTTCTTCCTTTAAGTTCTCAAAACGCTCTTTTCTAAAGAAGTTGAGAGGTATTTCATTATAGCGATGGTTTCTAACATCATCATCAGCATAAGGCATGATGGAGGTTAATGAGTAGTATAAAAGTTGTGTAAACTGGGAAATTAAAGTAAACCCTTTTTCATTTCCTCGTTTTAAGAAATCAACAATTTGGTCCTTTCTCTCATGCTCTTCCTGCATAACTGCAAAGATATTGCTGATATCTTCACTTAGTACTAATACACCATCCTCTGGAAGGATATAGAGTCTCCAAAGTGGAAATACTTCAGATTCCAAACTTGCAAAGGAAGCGGGTGCTTTAGAAATAACATAAGCAAACTCTCTTAAAACCTTTAAGGCATTTGCTCTTTGGCAAGTTGCAATAGTAGAAACTGGCAGGATATCGATTTGTGGAAAATAAACATATTTATAGCCATCGATAGAAACTAAGCCTTCCCAATAATGAGGGATTAACTCACCATTCTTTAAAAGGTAGCCACATTTCTTTTCACCTTGCATGAGATGTTTAGGTAGTCCAAAGTCATCACGTCCAAGTTTTATACAAGTTTTAAGCTCTCCATCAACGACATGATTGATGATATCTTTTGTTGTAATCATAGATTTATTTTTGCAGAAGCAAAGTAAATGCTTCCATCTCCTTTTTCGATTTCTAAAGTTGGCGATGTATAAGTTCCACATTTAAAGGATAAAAACTCAAGAGGAGATGGGATAATGCTGAGGGCTTCTAATATATAGGCACAACAACAATTAATATGTCCTCGTCTTATTTCATCTAAAAGAGGGGCTCTCTCTTTTAATAAAGAAGTTAAGAGGGTTACTTCTTTATCGATAGCGACTTTGCTATCTTTTGCGGTAATATTGCCACTAACTACTATGCTAAAGCCCGAAGTCATAGCAAAGGTAAGAATTGCCTTTAAAGAGGCAATATCTTTCTTGCTATTCATCGCGCACATGATAGGGTAGTAGGTGGAATTGGGGTAGTAACGCATTAAAGCATTGATAGTAAGCTCTGTAGTGTACTCACCATCAAACAGTTGAGGTCTGGTCATTAAAGTATCAAAAGTATTAAGTTTTGCTTTACCAAAGACACTGTTCATTTCTTTTTGGTCGGTGCCATATAGTCCTGCTTCTGTAGTACTGTGAAAAGCTGAGAGTACTAAAATATTTTTAGCAGGCTTTAAATAAGACAGAGAGGTATATATAAGCGGTGCAACAACTGAAAGCTCGGCGTGAGGAAGTAATACTACCCTCGATTGCTTTTCACTATCAGGGGCAAAATCTGGAAGAAAAGATTTAAACATATCAGGGGCGGAAGGATAAAAAATATCTTCAAAATTTGGAATACTCATAACTATAAAAGTAACCGCTTTATACGTTTATCGTCTAGTATAATCGTAAGATTTTTTTCTTGAGTTGGTAAAACCAGCCCTAATTTGCTATCTTTAGCGCGTCTTAGATACTTACATTGGGTGTAATATAAATCTGCTTTACCATTTTCCTTTGCTTTGGAAAAATGAACTGCAAGATTTCCTGCATCTAAAAGCACTTCAAGCGGGATAGTTTTATCCTTCTTGCTTTTAATAATAACATAGCCACCGGCATAATCTCTTGTGTGGAGCCATAAATCGGAGCCGCGGGTAAGAGTGCGTAGAATTTGATCATTCTCTTTTGCTGAGCGACCTACAATTATATCAAAGCCGTTAGAACTAGTTCTTAGTCCTAAAACTGCTTCAGTTTGGACCTTGGTCTCTTTTTGTTGCTTTAACAAGAACTCAACTTGTTTCAGTTGTTCTTTGCTATCTGTAAGTTGATAAACCCTATTGTATTTAGCTTTTTCTCTCTCGATCTCTTTAATAACCTCAGCAAGCTCTAACTGGGAGGACTCAAAAGTCTTTTTGGTCTTTTGAGCTTTTAAATAGTATTGCTGAATGTTTTCTGAAGCGGTCAACTTTTCATCAAGAGGTATAGTAACTTGGTTACCAGAGAAATCTGAAAGGGCTATAAAGGTAGCATTCTTTTCAATTTGATATGAATAGCAAGAGAGTAGGTCTGCACTCTCTTTGTAATCATTATAATACTGAGTACTTTCAATACGCTTTTCAAGATTTGCTTTTGTAGTTAAAAGAGCTTGAAGGCTCTTATTCTCTTGCTCTTTTAAAAGAGCAAGCTTTTCCTCTAAGCCTTCAGTTTGTCTAAAGGTTTTATAATAGTTGTCTATTGCTCTATTAAAGGATTCATCATTATACTCTCTAACCTTAAATTTAAGCCCACTAGCCTCATTAGGCTCAGGAAGCGCTAAAAGGTTACCAGCGCTATCACCACGCTGAGGGCGACGCATCATAGCTTCTGTGATTTTTAAATTCTCATCGGTGAGTAATACGTTAGCCCCCGCTCCTGAGTAGAAGCGAAAGTGAATATAAGAAGTTAGCTCATTGTGCGTTAGCTTGAGGGAGAAGAAACGTTCCCCATCAATAACCTTAACTTCAGTAATTCTGCTTCCTATAACATTAGCCCTAAAGTACTGTCCAAAGCGCTGAAGCTTTTTAGCTTTGGCCTTGATAATCCTATCGGTTCTACAAAGATAGGACTCTTGGCTACCAAGCTCTACATATAAAAACCAAGCTTTCTCAACTTTATGAAAGAGTGAGAGGGTGAAGCTATGAAAATCATGTTCTGTGATCGATTGAAGCACAGAGTCTTGTAGTGGTAACTCGCTAACTAATAGTTTGATTTCATTACAGTTTAGAGCCATTGATAACCTCCAGGAGGGAAGATGCTAAATAAAAGGAGCCAATGATTAATAAGGCGCCATCGTTTTCTACTAACTCTAACCCTTTTTCTAGAGCAAGGGTGGAATCAACAAGGTGATATACCTCTTGTCTATCTTTTAAGCTATTAGCAAGCTCATAGATTGCAAGCGTGTCTGATTTTTTAAAGGAGCCAGGTTTACTGATAATTATCTTATTAAAGGAATCGAGAACAGAGGAGAGCATGTGAAGCGTATCCTTTCCTTCTACCGAGGCATAGATTACTGCATTGCTATTCTTGTTCTTAAAGATGGAGTTAAAGGAAGAGGCAGTGTGTTTTACACTCTCTTTAGTATGCGCCACATCAATTATAAGGGTTTTGCCTTTATAAGTGAGTTGTTCAAAGCGACCAGGAAGTTGAACGCCTTCAATAGCTTTTTCCGTAATCCCTTTTTGATAAAAGCCGAGCTTTTGGCTAATTTGTAAAGCAAGTATTGCATTTTGAGCTTGAACTTCGCCTCTCATTTTGAGCGTAAGGTTAAACTCTTGTCCATCCACTGTTTTTGCAAGAACCAATTCACCGTCTTTTGTGGTGTTAGAAGTTAAAGTGGAGACCATTTCATCTAAAAAGTAGATAGTACTATTTTGTGCTTCAGCTTCCTTTTTAAAGACATCTCTTGCTTCCATCCTTTGATAACTTACAAAGGTTTGAGTATTAGGTTTTATTATCTTCGATTTTTCTACCGCTATCTTTTCAATAGTATTGCCAAGTACTGCAGTATGCTCAAGTTCTATTGGAAGCAGTACTTGGGCAAAAGAGTGTAAGGTATTAGTGGCATCTAAGCGTCCACCAAGCCCTGTTTCAATGACTGCATAGGTACAATGGGTGTTTTTAAAGAGTAGGTAGGCATAGGCGGTATAGAGTTCAAAAGGAGAGGGTTTCTCACCACCAAAGTTTGGACCTAGGTTAAAGTGATCCACACACTCTTCAAGTTCGTTAGCAGAACTTATCAACTCTTCATCTGAAAAGAATGCTCCGTTAAGTGTAAAGCGCTCACGGTAATCGACTAGGTGGGGAGAAAGGTAGAGTCCTGTCTTTTCACCACTAGCGGTAAGTGCGGCACAGATAAAAGCTGCTGTAGAGCCTTTTCCTTTACTACCAGCAAGATGAATTGCTTTAAAACTATCTTCTGGATTATTTAGAGCCGCTAATAAGAGTTCCATTCGCTCTAGTCGGCAGTCTCTTATTATCCCTGTAGAAGAGGGTTCAATATAAAAATTATCAAAGTACTCAATTACTTCTTCAAAGCTATTAAACATGGAAATTATTGTATTTTATTCTCTAATTAATTAATAGAGGAAAACATCTTACTAAAACACTATTTAATTTAACAAACAGTGACATTTTGTAAAAATAAACTCTAAAACTATTGATTTTAACATTACTAGTTATATATAGTTAGCATTAACTATACTAATTAGTTGAGAGGATATATGGAAAAAAGAGTAAAACGTGGCGATTACGAAGGTTTTTTAGCCAAATATAGAGGAATCGATTTTAATGGTGAATGGCCGACCTTAGTTGAGATGTTTAATCTTTCAGCAAAGGTTTACCCTAATAACAAGTGTTTTGAGTGTTTTAACCCTACTCATTTGCTTTTTACCTTTGCTGAAGCAAAGAAAAAGATTGAAGAAGTTAGTTATTATTTGATGTCTTTAGGTCTGGGAAAAGGAGATAAAATAGCTGTCTCTGGCAAGAACAGTCCTGAATGGGCGATAGCTTATTTTGGTGTCCTTTTTGCAGGTGCAACAATTGTCCCTTTAGATATTACCTACAACGATAAAGACCTTACTACACTTTTAAAGTTTGGTGACGTTAAATACCTTTTCATCGATGGCGATAGAATTGACGCAATTGATAAAAATAATGAATTAGGCTTAATGGGTAAGATTTCTCTTGAACCTACTAAAGATGACTATAAATATGTATTAGATCTAACAGGACCTAAAGCGGAACCTATAAAAGCTGTTGGAACCGATACCGCCGCTATTTTATTTACTTCAGGTACTACAGGAACTCCAAAAGGCGTAATGCTTTCCCATAACAATATGGTCTCAGACTGCTATAAAGCACATTATTACATGCCTCTTTATTCAGACGATGTCTTTTATGCAATACTTCCTTTACACCACGCTTACACAATGCTAGCGGTATTCATGGAGTCCATCTCCTGTGGTGCAAACCTTGTCTTTGGAAAAAAGCTTGTAGTTTCACAAATGCTTAAAGAGCTTGAAAAAGGTAAAGTAACCATGTTCTTAGGAGTTCCTTTGCTCTTTAATAAGATTATTGCTGCGCTTCTTGCTGGAGTAAAAAAGAAAGGTATTGTAGTTTATGGCTTTATTCGTTTCATGATGGGTTTTTCAGGACTTGTTAAGAAACTCTTTAAAGTCAACATTGGTAAACACCTTTTTGGCTTCCTCTTAAAGAAAGTATCACTTCAATACAACCGTGTTTGTATTTGTGGTGGTGGTCCGTTATCACCAAAGACCTTTAAGCTCTTTAATGAACTTGGTATCGACTTTGTTCAAGGTTATGGTTTAACTGAAACCAGTCCTATTACTCACTTAAACCCAATTGATGGTTATATTGAAACATCTGTTGGTAAACCTTTCCCTGGTGTTGAAGTTAAGATTGTTGACCCAGATGAAACCGGTAATGGAGAAATCTACATCAAAGGCT
>CAYYEN010000123.1:0-7652 GCA_964470795.1 uncultured Spirochaetaceae bacterium
GGCATTTTCTTTTATTTAAGGCCTTTTTGGCCTTTTATGCTATAAAAAGAGTGTTTTTAGTAATTTTATAAAAAAACAAGAACTTTTTAAATTATATTTTATATTAGTGTTGTGGCCTATTAGTCCTTTGGTTTACGTGGGTATTCGATATTTAGCAGGAAATTGTATTTTAGTTTACGCGGGTATTCGAGATTTGGTGGAAAATAGTATTTTGGTTTACGTGGGTATTCGAAATAAAATAAAAACCACTTGATAAAGTGGCTTTGTTAGTATGTTAACTTTGATTTAAGTAATAGTGTGGGCTGAGTTCTGACATGACGGTAATTGTCAGATTTTAAATGATAATGATTCTCCAGTTTACATTTAATAATAATCTTGATTGTATATATTCAAAGTTTCCTTTAAATAGTGGTATGTTAGCTAATTCAACATTTAAATCTATCTCATCAATATTTCTATTAGTTAGATGAATACAGAGTATTAAGTTTTCACGATTTACTGCTATAACCTTATTAAATATTTCTTTATGATCAACATTAGAAGTAGTAAGTCGTCTTAATAAGAGAGGTAAGTTCCTACTATAATCAAACTTCATAATCTTTTCAAACCTTAAATTTGCTTCATTAATTTCTAATTGTTGTAACTCTTTTATTACTTCATTCTGCAGTTCAGTTTTAAGGTTGTCATCAAGACTAAGGCCTGTAATTTGCGCGTGTTTTGCTTTTAATTCTAATGTTTGGTTTGTGTTCGATTCTAACCTTAAGTCGATTTGTGCGGCTTTTGTTTTGATATTTAAATCGTTAGTGATTAAATGTTTTAATTCTTTGAGATTCTTTTTCAAGGTGTTATATCCAATTTCTAATAATTCATCAATTTGTCTATAGTAAATATTTTTAGCATCAAGTAGTCTGTTGTAATTTTTATCAACTATCTCTAAAAGCTTTACTTCATATTTTGTCTTTCTGTGATTGGTTTTACTTTTATAGTATTTATTTGCGATAGTAGAAAAAACATAATTTGAATACTTAAGTTCTGTTTTATTAGTATTGTTTGGATTATATAAATTGTTTCTTTCATCAATCATTGTTTTGACTTGTGTAAATAATTCTTTTGAAACAATGCCGGTATGATTATTAGTAACGATAGCTTTATCTTTAGTAGTATTTGGAACTGAATGTCTAGTTCCAACTTTTGATACTGTTGTTTTTCTAATCATCATATCACCACAGTATTTTTCATTCCTTAAAATATCTCTTACACCACTGGGACTAAATCTTGATTTTCCTTGGCTTGTTTTATAACCATGTTTTTCAACCTCATCAATTATTTCTTTATAGGTTGCTCCAGTTAAATACATCTCATACATTAGTCTAACTGCAGGAGCTTCATTTTCATTAATATGAAACTCACCATTAACAATATTGTAACCATAAAGCTTGCTAGTTGTAGAAGAACCAGAATTAACTTTTTTATCATATTGCCAATTAACATTAGAACTTATACCTCTAGATTCCTCTTCAGCAACAGATGTATAAATTGATAAAAACATATCGAAGACGCTATCCAAACTACTGATATTTTCTTTCTCAAAGAATACCTCAATATTTCTTGCTCTAAGGTATTGTATAATTCTTAAGCCGTCTATAATATCTCTGGTAAATCTTGAAACTGACTTAGTTATTATCATGTCAATTTCACCAAGTTCAGCGAGTTGGATCATCTTATTAAACTCAGCACGTTTATTAGTAGAAGTACCACTCTTACCATAATCAGCAAATACGCCAGAGAAGTTCCATAGAGGATTTTCTGTAATCATTTTATAATAAGTAGCTACTTGAAGTTCAAACGAGGACTCTTGTAGCTCTTTTTTTGTTGATACTCTTGCATAAGCGCATACATTCTTTTTCTTAAGGTTAAATTCTGGTATAGCTTTAACCGTATTAACTTTCTGTATTTTCATATTCTAATGACACCACCTTATAACTAATGTTTTGATTTAAGACTTTATCATAGTGAGTAGTTTCATGTAGCAAAGTTGCATTATTTAATAAAGTAAAGTCCTTTAATATTTCACTTCTTAAAATAGGGTTATCATTATGAATAATCATTACATTATGATCAGGAGTAACTAAAATCATTTTAATAAAATACTTTATAAAAGCACTATTTGATAGCTTGAATTTATTTTCTGTAAATTCTTTTATAAGTTCTAGTTTATGTTCATTAACAGAAGAAGTTGATACTTTTAATTCAAGCTCAGTAATCTTTTGTTTGTTTCTATCAATTACTTGTTTTAGCGATTTGTAATTTTTCTCGATTTCAATAATATCACTATTTAAAATCACATTACTGTCTTTAACTAATTCATTTAACTCATCACTTGATTCATTAATTTCATTCTTTAATTTATTAATCTTTTCTATAGTAGCTTCGGTACTCATATTTCTTTCTAGTGCCTCAAGTACATTATTATTAATACTTTTAACATCAATTATATTAGTAACATAATTATCAATAGCAGATAACATTAATTCATTATCTATTGGGTTTTGTGAACAATTTATTTTTATTTGCGGTGAGTGCTTGCAGTTTAATACAATTTTTTCTGATTTTCTACCGTAGTTATGAATATGTCTTTTCATTGGTCTTTTGCACTCAGAACAATAAACTAAATTGGTTAATGGGTATAATGAATTCTTTTTATAACCTTCATTTTCATAGTCTCTTTTTCTAATTAAGTTTTGAACTGTTTTGTGGTCCTCTTTAGATATGATTCCTGGATGAGAGTTTTCAACAAAGTATTTATCTACAATATTATCGTTTGGGACACTTTTACCACTTAAATAGTCAACTGTATATGTTTTTTGTAATAAAGCATCACCACAGTATTTTTCATTTTGTAAAATACTCATAACAGAATGGGTGGTCCATTTACTGTTCCCCATTTTTGTTTTAAGTCCTTGATCCATTAATAACTTTGATATTTCATAAGCAGATAACCCTCTTAAGAAGTTACTGTAAATCATCTCTATTATTTCAGCCTCCTCAGGAACGATAACTAAATCACCATCTTCATTTTTAGTGTATCCTAAGAAACTAGTATAATTCAGCATCATCTTTCCTTCACTAAATCTCTTCTTAACACTCCATTTAATGTTTTCAGAGATACTCCTTGATTCCTCCTGAGCAATAGAAGACATAATTGTTAGTATGAAATCTAGTTTATTATCATCTGATGATATATTTTCTTTTTCAAAATATATAACAACATTTTTTTCTCTTAAAAGCCTAACTGTTTCTAAAACTTCAACAGTGTTACGTCCAAACCTTGAGATTGATTTTGTTAAGATCATATCTATTTTTCCATTAACCGCATCATCAACCATTCGTTTAAAGCTCTCACGTCTTTTAATTTGTGTACCCGATATACCTTTATCAGCATAGATGCCACTAAACTTCCAATCTGGATTAGATTCAATTCTATTGGTATATTCATTAACTTGGTTATCAAAACTATTTATTTGATCATCATCATTAGTTGATACACGTGCATAAGCACAAACTCTTAGTTTTTTTCTTTCACCATCATCATTTAACAGAATGTATGGATTTTCTGCCTCTAAAACTTTAATTTTCTTTACTTGTTGCATAAATGCACACCTCCTTTTTCAGTAGCATATTACCGTTATAGTTTTTTAATAGCAAGTTATAAAATGCTACCTTTTTCTAATTCATTTAATGTATCCTGCCATTCATCATAGCTTATCAAATTATCTTTATATAACGTGTAGAGTAGTGACCTTATATAATTTTCTTTAATTGTTTCTTTAGTATTCATATTTACCTTTCAAGCAAAAGAAAAAGGAGCTCAAACTAGAGCTCCTCTTAAACGATATAATAAATGAGATTAAAATGTTAATACCTTTGTCAAACCTACCACAAGTAGTCTAACAAACTTAAAAATTAATAACTACCTGCTTTAAGCACAATAATACTAATATAATTTAGTTGGATTAATATCCATATCTATTAAACCACCATAAACACCGTATACAATAATTCTTGACCTATTTTCTTTTGTTATTTTTTTCATATCATCATTATGTTTAAAAACTATATCTCCTCCAGGAAGTTCATAAAGAGAAGTAGTGTAGATGTTATCTGCATAAGAAAATAGTAATTTTGAATCAAATAATATTTTTTGATTTTTTATATAGTATTCAATAGTTCCATCAGGCCTTGTTAATAAAGTAACATCTTTATGAAATGTTTTCAATTCTAAGGGTTTGGTTCTTGCTATACCGTCATCAGATTCAATTAGATGATCATAGAATAAAGTTATAGATCCATTTTCATTAATATTATTGTTGACTAAGAAGTCAACAGATACTCCATAAAAGTCAGCTAGTTTCATAATATCATAGATACTTATATCTCTTTGTTTGGTTTCATAGTTATAGTAACCTTGTCTAGTTTTACCTATTACCTTACCAACTTCTGTAGTTGTTAAGTTTCTAGACATTCTCATATTAGTGAGATTATTAGCAATAATTGTTCTTTTTTCATTCTTTTCTTCTTTAGATAATTCCATAAAATACCACCCTTCTTGTTTAATACATATGTAATATATATGTTTTATGTATGTTATCCATATGTTTTATGTGTAAATAATACCACACATTTTGTTGCTCTGTCAAAGAAAATATATTGTCATGATATATAAACAGTATATTTCTTTGTTAAAACAACTCGTTTTGTTGCTACAATAATTAAGTATGCTTAAGGTATATTAAAAAAAACCTCAATTGCCTATAATCAAATCAACCACCAAGAGAGGAGTAAAAAATGACAAAAATAGGATTTGTTAGCCTACCAAGAGAGTATCTTAAATATAAAAGATTAAGCTTAGGGTATTCTGTAGAACTAGCCTCAAGAAAGTTAGATGTTTCTAGATATTATTATTATCAAATTGAAAATGGTAATAGAGGATCTAAACTATCAATTGATTTAATGCTTAAAATAAGTAAAGTGTTAGAGATTGATAAACATGACTTTTTAGAATCCGAGATTAAATATATGAGTGAATTAAAAGAATTAAACAAAAAATATTATAAAAATAAGGAAGAAAGATGACGCAAAAAGACGAGTTAAATGTTCTGGTAGATAAATATATCACTTATATAGATATTAAACCAGAAACAAAACTAGGGTATAGACGAATTTTAAATGAATTTTTAAAGTATGCTGAGACCTTGTCAGACCTACCAGTTAGACAAGATATCATTCATTACAGAGAAAAGTTAAAAAAACGACTAAAAGCATCATCGGTACAAAAACATATTGTTGTCATAAGAAATTTTTACAGGTGGTATTCTTATGAGGGTTATGGCTTAAATGTAGCAGATGGAATCAAAGGAATGAGAATTGAATCTAACTTTAAGAGAGAAGCTTTATCACAAGAAGCAAGCATTAAATTACTTGTAAAAGCCAGATCTCACTCAAAGAGAGATATCATAGGATTAAGAAATTATGCAATAGTTGCACTGCTCTTAACAACAGGTCTAAGGACTATTGAAGTTGAACGAGCAGATGTAAGTGATATTTATTTTATTAACGATTTTTATGTTTTATATGTAATGGGTAAAGGTCGAGATGATAAAGATGAGTATGTAAAATTATCTAATGAAGTTCTTGCTATTATTCAAGAATACTTAGGTGAAAGAAATGATTCATACAAACCACTTTTTATTAATCATAAAGAACCACAAAATGGCAGTAGAATTCAAACCAGAAACATTAGAGGGATGATTAAGAACTTATTAGTGGAAATAGGACTAGATAGTCCTAAATACACTGCACATAGCCTTAGACATACAGCAGCGACTTTGGCTCTACTTCATGGCGCAAACATTGAAGAAGCTCAAAAAATGCTAAGACATAAAGATCCGAAAACAACACAAATATACATTCATGAAATAGAAAAATCTAAAAATCACTTAGAACATACAATCAGCGATGCTCTTTTTAAAAAGAAAAATAATAGGAGATAGTAAAACATGTTAAAAGAGTTTAGTCATAAATTGTACGGTAAGGTTCGTACGAACATAATAGATGGTAAGCCATACCTCAATTATATAGATGTAGCAGAAGTGTTTAAAATAAAGAATAAAAATAATTTAAGAGCGAAATTAAGCGGTGACTTTTTTAGAAAGTTACCTGAAAATATAGAAGGGAAAACCACTAATGTTTATTACATTAGTTTTGAGTGTTTAAAGTTAATATTATGTAACTCAAGATTGGCTGAAGCAGATGAAGTATTTGCTTGGTTAATAAATGTTGTTAAAGAAAATGTAGTTAAATTAAGTAAGCGTAATGAGGAATTATTAGAGTTAGCGAATGATAAGAATATAACTAAAGAACAAGCCGAGTTAATGTTTGAAAATAGAAGATTAAAACTTAAGATAGAACAATACAAAGAAATACAAGAAGCATTAAAAATAGTATTAGGAAATCAAGAAACTTTTCTGTTAGAAAAAGTAAGAACAAAACTTAAGTTAACGAAATTAACAGATGACTTGTTTTTTAAAGTATTAAGAGAAGAAGGAATCTTAGATCTTAATAATATAGCGACACAGGAATATTGTGATAAAGAGATGTTTAGAGTATTAGATATTAATACAAAAACAAAAAGTAAAAACATTAACCTAGAAATTACAGTGGTATATAAAAAAGGAATAAAGCACTTAGAAAGGATATTTAAAAAGTATGTTTGAAAATGATTGACCAACTAATAAAGAATTATTTACAGTATCAGAGTTGATGGAAATATTAAAGGTAAATAGAGCAACAATATTAAGATATATTAAAGCAGGAAAACTAAAGGGATACATGCTAGGTAATGCCTACCGAGTATCTAAAAACTCACTAATAGAGTTCTTAGAAAACGGCACTAGTAAGTAATTAATACAAAACCCGATAATGCTCGTGAACGGGTATTTAAAGAATACAAGATATACACTAAATGATAATGTTTATAGTCGTTTAGTGTATGTTTTGATACTATAAAGAAAAGGACGTAATAATATGGCTAGACCAAGAAAACAAGGTCTTGATTATTTCCCTATGGACGTTGATATATTTGATGATGCTAAGATGTTAGAACTTAATTTTAAATATGGATACTTAGGTGAAATAATTTATATAAGACTTTTAACAATGATTTATGATAATGGTTATTATTTAGAAAAAACTGTACCACAAATGGTAATGCTATTAAATAGAAAAAGTGGACTTAAGAATAAAGGTGATGAGAAGCTTATTGAAGATATTATTTTATATTTAGGTGATATTGATCTACTTGATAAATCATCACTTTATAAAGGAATATTTACTTCTAAAGGAATGCAAAAACAGTTTATATTATCTACTAGAAGAAGAAAGAATATTGACATTGAAAAGCACTGGGTTTTAGATGCAAATACTATGAAAGAGTTAAATGTAGTTAATGCAACAGCATGTAAACAGTATGTAAGCAATAACTCGGTTAATGTTGACACTAACTCCATTGATGTAAACAATAACTCGGTTAATGTCAGCAATAATGAGGTTATTGTAGACAATAAGTACATAAAGGAAAAGGGAAAGGTAAAGAT
>CAYYEN010000124.1:0-7590 GCA_964470795.1 uncultured Spirochaetaceae bacterium
AATGCCGCGCGCATTAGAGGAGATGCGCCATACAATAAAAACCTCCCCGCGATGATAAAGTGGGTGGTCAACAGCGGAAGCAACGCGCCGGAACGCATCATAATCGACATTGACGATCCAGCCTTCAATAAGCCGTTCGACCTCAAAAAAACCTTCTATACTGTTGTCAGGGAAAACGCCGGCACCGGCACGCCCGTTAGCCAGGTAACATACAGAAGATGCAAGCTGGCGCAGCTCAATCTTGGTATCGGCGCGGCATCAAAGTATCTTGACGACACCGTGACCATAGCCTGGGAAGAGACCATCAACGAAGACCTTGGCGTCGGCAGCATCAAAGACGAAGGATAACAAGGAGACTAAATGCAGCTTAAAACCATTAAGCCCGAAGAGATCAATGCGGACAAGGATACGCCCCGCACGGTAGCAGAACAGGACGAGGCCTTTGCTATCGTAGATAAGTACATTATGGGCGAGCCGATCGAGAAAACCATTATGATCAAGAAGATCAAGGTAGTACTGAGAGCGCCAAGCGTCGGCATTGTGAACGACATATACCGGGACGTCGCGAAAGCCGCCCAAGACAGCTATGTCAACATGCAGGTAGAGTCTTCAGCCAGCATGCTCAGCGCCTATGTCCGCGAATACAACGGCAAGGATTATCTCGCGGAATTGGGCGATGAGTATGACACTACCGAGGGAAAGAAAAAGATCCGGCAACACTTGGACAGCGTGCTGATCGAGCCCGTTCGCGACGCCCTCACCGAGCGCATGTTCAAATTCTATGACGACATAAAAAAGGCATTTACGGACGAGTCGCTGGATTTTTCCTGAGCACGCCCTATGGCTATGCCAGAGTAAAAATGATCGTCGACGGGGTGATCAAGGGCGTGCAGATCAAGCGAGGCAATCCCGTCGACAGGCTGCTGCGTCATTACTATGCCTGCGTACACAATGCCGACATAATAGGCATGTATGTGTCCAGGATGCCCGCAAGCGAGGACACAGTCAAGCTTATTGACCGCATGATCCAGAGCAAGTACCCCTATCTTGGTAACACCGAGGCACAGCGGCTGGATGAGGTGGCTAAGTATAACAAAGGAATGGCGGCGGCCAGCAAGTACGTTAAATTATTATCGGGGAAAAAGGATTAGTAATGCCGGCAGAGTATCCGTTCTCGGGCATGGACATGCTGCAAAACAGCATGGCTCAGTTAATAGGCGAACTGCGCAACGTAGGCTCGGCGATAGGGCAGAGTGCCCGAAGCCTCAACAACGGCGTTATGCAGCAGTCTGCGCAAATGGGGGGCCTGGCAAGTTCCTTTAACTCAGCCGCGCTTTCCGCGTCGACCCGGGTCATGTCCGCTGGCGACGGCGGCGGCAACTTCTTCAAGGAGACGTTCTCCAGCCAGTTCAATAAGCCGTCGCTCTGGTCCCGCGACCTGGTGGCCATGACGGGGCTCAAAGAATACGATGATATGCAGCGTCACGAGGTCCAGCGCTATGCGCGCCAGAACACGTCGCGGCGAGCAGAAAGCCTTGGGGTTGGGGCGGCGCGCGTGGGGGCATTTGGGGCATCAATGGCGATAAAAAGCACGCTGGTAGGGATACCCGTAGGGCTGGCCATGGACTATACCATCGGGGAATGGGCCAAAAATGTAGAGCAGGAACAGGACTGGTGGGGCTACCTTGATAAAGTGGGGAAAAACAATGTTATGCTGGGCCGCGGGTCTGGGGTGCACGGCGGCTGGGGCGATGCGCAGCTCAAGGAAATGTCCAAATGGCTCAGCACCCAAGACAAAACCTGGTATAGCAACCGCCAAAGCATGAATTATGAGGACATGCAATCCACCATTAAGTCAGCAGAAATGCAGGGCTATTTTCACGGAACGGTTGATACCAAGGACTTCAATCAAAAAGTACTCAAGCTGGTGCAAAACACCAAAGATATCATGAAGACCATGAAAATGGCTAATGACGAGGCGGCGGCGATCATTGGCGAACTATCATATTTTGGCTATAAGGACGCCAATAAGACCATTAAGCAGATGAACCGCACCGCTGCGATGACCGGCCTGTCGTTTGACGAAGTAAAGCAATATGGGATGGAATATGCCAAGACTACATATGACGCGTTTGCCGTTAACAAGGACGCAAGCACGCAATTGCTGCTAAGCGTGCTGTCCAAGTACGAAAAGCAAGACCAAGGCGGCGGCCAGGTAGAGCTTAAGGGAATATACAAGGCCGCTGGCGACCAGACAAACCAGCTATTGGCCACTAAGTATGATGCGGCGACCGGGAGAATGGTGTTAGACGAAGAGGGGATGGCGGCTGCAGCGGGGATGTCGCCGCAAGATGCCATGCGAGCCGCAGACGCCAAAATAAAGCAGTTGTGGGCGGCAACCGGAGGGGACGGGTATAAGGCCGGCATGGTTATGAATGACTTGCAACATAGGGGCGCGTCAATGATCCTTTCCGCCAGTCCCGACGTACTGCAAAGCTTTGCTTTTGGCACCAACATGGCCGGCATAAAAATGGCTATGGAGACTCTCGCGTCCACAGATCCCAACAGCGAAATGGCCAGAGCGATACAACAGGGCGGAGATGACCCCCGAAAATGGCTAGAGTTCCTGGGGCCTGAAGGGTTGCAAACACTCGCCGGCATGTATGCCCAGCAGAATCCAGGCACGTCCATGGGGGACGCGCTAAAAATGCTACAGGGCAATACGCCCGGCATGGGTATTACGCAACGCAAGGGGCCGCTAAGCATAGATGAGATCACATCAGATTGGCACGTAAAGGGACCCAAAAATAAACTTTCCGACGCGTACCGGCACCCCGAAACGCAGTGGCAATGGCTGGACGCGTACAAAACAGGTAACATTGACACGAGCTTGTGGCAGAAAGACATGGGGGGCGTGACAGACCAAAAATACAAAATACTGGGCGGCACGGCAGGCTTCGACCCCATGGCGCACATTATGTGGATGAACGTGGCCAATAACCCGCTCCACAAAGATGATATGGAAGCTATAGAGGACAAGATGTTTGATGTCACCGGCTATAGGGGATTCACAACAGGCGACAGGGCCCACGGCCTCATATACGCGCTCGGGGCACAGCAGAGCATGACAGACTATGACGCCCGGTCATACATACGAAACCTCCACCGGGAATATTATGACGACTCACTTGGCATGACTACTACGGCGGCGTATGATAAGGCGAAGCAATTCGATTATCGCTCACTACAGAGATTTATGGTCGGTGACACGGCCACAATGCAGCCCGACATACACAAAGAAATGCTAGAAAAATATGGAAAGTATAGGACCATGAATATGTACGGGACAGCGGCCGAAAACCACTATAGCTCCCTATCCAAGAACCAGCAAAAACTCGAGCTGATCAATTTTTCCGCGGCAAAAGCAGCGGCGGGGACACAGGAATCCGCCGCCGCAAAGCTTAAGGCGCTAAAGGCAGGGACAAAACCGTGGGAGGCGGGAGACTGGTCTCCTGAGCTCTACCGGATGACGTATTTGGACATAAGCACCAAATCAAATCTCACCGACTGGGAGAGAGCAATTAAAGCCGGCGGAGAAGAGTTGTTCGGCCAGCTTGATGAAAAGGGGAAGGGCTTTTATCGGGCGGCCATGGAGGCAGACAACCCAAAGGACTACGCAAAGAATCTCATAAAATTAACCAATAGGAAGTATAAAAATGTCGACTCAACAGACATGGGCGCAATATTGACAAAGTTAAATGCGGAGCAATTCATGGGCATACAGACGCCTAATGCCGGCGTAGTAGGCACATCGGGGCTTAACGCTGTAGGACAAAAGACAGAGCTGATGGGAGAGATTGCTTCATCCGGGTATGCCGAGTTATTCCAAACGCCGCTGGCCAGGCAATACATGAGCCAGCTGGCCGACCCCGATAGCGAGCTGGCGCAAAGAGCCAAAACGCCAGGGGGGAAGGCGGCTGTTGCAAACATGATTACAGAGCAACTTGCCAGGGTTTCGCAGGAAAATGGGGTGACTATGACGGCGGAGGGCAAGGCTGACGTAAGAAGCATAGCGATTCGGGCGGCGGGCGGCGACGAAGAAATGAGGAAACAGATGGCCATAGAAATTAACCGGGGGCAAGATGACGTCAAGAGCAAACTAGACACTAGCAACATATACTTGCAGAGTTTAGATCAAAACATGGCTAAGACGTCTAAAATATCTGACGCAAGCGGCGGCTATGCGCTGAGGGTGGTCGTATATGAGAATAGCACCGCGGGCTACGGTGGTGCAAAAAAACATCATGAATCTATGGCAAGTGTAAAGCCATAAGGAGTTCGCGTGACAGACGATGTAATGAACCCCACGGATCCCGGGGCGGAGCTGCAGCCGGGATGGGAGGGAGCGTCCATCTGGTTATCAGAGGTAAGCATCCCAGGCATTAAGAGTGCGCGAGAATGGCCGGAATTATCAGACTACCCGCCCATAGCTTGCTACGTGACGGAAATGCGCGCAAACAAGCAAATAATCAGGGGATACAGCCACATGGCGGACAAGATGGACTCGATGTTTGGGAATGTGGCCGCCAAGAATGAGATTATCGGGCTCACAATAGAGTTCCCGACCATCATAGATATCAACCGGTTCATAGAATATAGCATCAGCAGCATGATGGCATCGCAGAGCATCATAAACAACCTGGCGGTCGAGATAATGTTTGGGCAGTACACGGTAAGAGGGGCATTGCTTACGCGGGCGTCTATATCGCTATTACAGGGCACCGCGATGGCGACCGCCTCGATCCAAATAGAGGGGCCCATCTCTATAAGCGTCGGAGCTAACGTCGACCGCGAGGTATTTCACAAAAACTATCATAGGCTCATACCCGAATATACAGCATACGGGAAAACATACAATAAGTGTCAGGTGGCACTAAGCGGAACACAGGGGTATTGGGTGTGGTTTCACGAGGCCTATATAATGAGCATGGATATAACGTTCCAGGAAAACGTGAAGGTTTTGGGCGCAGGGGTTGAGTATACGGCATATCCGCGCTATCCAACGCAGGTCAGCGTGACTTTTGCAATACCGCGACACGCAGAGATACAGTCGTCAACGAGCGACATCCGCCCAATAAACGCCCAAAATGGGTGGTATCCAGGGAATACGGAATCAGTAAATCTAACCGATACCGACATGGTGCTCTCTATCTCCGGCTCCGCGTCAGGCAATACCGATAACGATAACGTTATCCCTATGGTCCAGAAAGCATTCAGATCTATTATAGAGGAGTATGGGGCCGTGTCAATTATAAGCGGCATGTACGGGCAATTTGACTTATTGCCGACCGATGTTGCAACTTCACACGCGCAGGGCATGCAGGGCAGCGTGTCCCTTACCGGCATACTGCAGAAGTATGCGCAAGCAGGCGGGCCTACGCTGGAAGGGGACGAGGAATACGTGGATAAAGACGGCGGCGAATAAATCTAATGGATAGATACAGCGGCTCGAGGATCCGGTTTGTTGCGGCCTACATGATAATAGAGTGCTACCGCGACATCAAGATACCTATAAAAAGCGTTACTGCGACCGCGATATGCAATAGCTCCGCCGTGGCCGCAGTGCACATGCACCCCAACCCCCACCTCCACAAACTCACAAGGGGGATTAACGTATTTATAGTATGCCAGGTCAAAGAGCTGGGCGTTCACTCCGTCCCCATAAATAAGGTAATGTTTATAGGCGACGTGTCGTCGGTCCAGGTATCGGCAACCGGTAGCAACTCGGAGTACGTGGTAAACCTGGTGGACAATAGACGCTATCTGGCAGAGTTGCCTACATTTTATCTTAAGCTTATGCGTACAGCATACGACGCCAAGAAAAACCAGCGCACCGAAAACGGCCAAAGCGTGTTTTCGCTGCCCGACCAAATAGCGGACGCGAATTTCTACGGCATATCCGGGCAATACTTTGAAGATACTTTTATGTATGATATGGCAGATACTCTGGGGATATATAATTTTATGGCGGTGCAAAATATTGACAGCCTGGAAACATACTGGCGCGCCATGGTGCGGCCGATGTTGCGTTCATTTGGGTGGGAGCCTTATTATGTCAACATGAACATGAAAAAGCAAGTGACCGCGCATACCGACATATCTGATCACGGGGCGTTCCGCGCAGACCTAAAGGGGAAGATATTGCAGGAGTCCGTCTATGGGCTATACCACTCTACAAAAGATGCTCACGCCGAAATAAATACCACCTATGGAGACGCGCTGGCCAGGTTTGCCGAGCTGGGCTACACATATAACACGTGCATGTTTCCCACCCTTCAGGGTAATAAGGAATCAGACATAAACTTCATCGCGCCTGAAAAGTACAAGACAGAAGAGGAAATCTTGTATTACCTCAAATCGCAGCTATATGAAGGGGAGATACTCAATATAGCAATAGAGCGCCCCGGCGACAAGACGTTCAAAATAAAGTCGATGCCAATCATTCGCTTTCGCCATGGCCTCGAGACGAGTCCGGGCGATGCAAGAATATTCACAACCTCTCGCACGGTCACAGGCAAGGACGGGGCAAAGCTCACAACAAAATACCACGTGTTTGCTTATCCCGGCGTGCATCCAGATAACCCGGCGCGTATACGTGAGTATGCAATAATACCTAAACTATATGGCGTGGTCCCACCCCCTCAAAACTGGGCGGAGCTTACTGATGGGGTAACGTTTAATTGCAATATTGCCGAGCCCCCCATAACAGCGCTTAAATATAATTTGACAGAAGGTAATTCCGGGGCATCGGTATTTTGCTGCGCCGTGCCTGAAGTAGACGTCCTTAAAAAAGCGGACGATCACCGCCGGGCGCTTCAGATATATTCATATCAAATGGGCAAGGAGCCCGTCACAGCGGTGCCCGTGGCCGGCGGCCAGATATGGACGACCAACGCGTACAGTAAGCTTCATACGCCCGCGGGTTATACAATGAGGTCTACCGCTACGGATCACTATAACCGGCCATCGGGATCCGCAAACGGAGGCACAGACTTTCCGGGGAAGTTAGACACGCCCATCCCCTCGTGGACCGCCGGCAAAGTGGTAAGGGCCCACAGTGGCTGCATACAGGGAGACCTGAAATGCAATAACAGATGGGGTAACCTTGTTGTTATAGAAACCCTTTCCCCTAATGGCACGCCATATTGGTGGTATTACGCCCACCTGAATTCGGTGAAAGTAAGCGTCGGGCAACAGGTTGCGGAGGGGGCAATAATAGGATTGATGGGGTCGACGGGGTCTTCAACGGGATCCCACCTGCACTTCAGCATAAACATACCGACAAAAACCAAGAATGGCTATGTACATAGCACAAACTGGGTCAACTCAACACGGTTATTTGGCGCTCAATATCCGGGCAAGGTGATAAATAAGACTACCGGGAAGAGGGCAAAAAATATTGTAACCTGGTCCCTTTCTAATGTCACGGGCACCATGTTTGTGCCCGACAATACGGCGCAAGCGCCCGTTGCGGAAGCCGTGCAGGCCGAGGCGCCATTAAATGTCGAGGAATGGAGGCTGCTGTACCCC
>CAYYEN010000125.1:0-7520 GCA_964470795.1 uncultured Spirochaetaceae bacterium
TGGGCGTGGTCGTCGACCGGTCCGCGCTGAACCGGGAGGGTGAGGACGAGAAGATCCGTGCTGCCATCATTGAGGATAACCTGATCGACTGCGTCATTCTCCTTCCGGAGCAGATCTGTACAAAGACGCAGTTCCAGACCCATAACGACCAGTGTGCGATTCTTCTCCTGCGAAAGGGCCGCCGGCCGGCAACCGGCCCGGATGATCCGGGGGAGATCCTCTTCATCAACGCACAGGCGCTACACGAAGGCCGGGACGATGGATCGCCGTTGCGGAGGTTGACGGGTATCGATCGGATCCTCTCGACGTACGGGCGTTCGATCGAGCGGGAGCATTTCAGCCGGCGGGTGTCGCTCGAGGAGGTCCGTGCCAGCGCGAACTCACTCGACCCGGAACGCTATGTTCCCGGCGAGGATGGATCCGGCTATGAGTGTGTGGCGCTCCGGGACCTCGTCCTGGACGCTGCATGGGGCGTCAGCACCGGCTCGGTGACGGGGAGGCGGGTGCAGGTGGTTCACGCGGGTGATATCGATCCCGATGGGAAGATCATCCCTTCCTCTATCCGCCGGGAAACGATCGACCCCGCTACGCCCGACGATGCACAGCTTGCGAAGGGCGATATCCTCGTCTCGCTCCGGAACGGCCTGATTGAGAAGGTTGCACTGTATGAGGGAGCATCCGCCCCGCTCTACCACCACCAGGGGCTCCTGCGGCTCCGGCCGGACCCCCGGAAGGTGCTGGCTCCTTACCTCCTCAGCCTGCTCCGGATTCTCAAAGATACCCGGCGGTTCCAGAGCACCGATCGAGACTCTCTCCTGCGTGAAACCCTGGATCTCGCGATCGTCGTCCCGCCCCACTCACGGCAGGCGCAGATCTCGCAGACCCTGACGAATAACCCGGGCATGCAGTCGTTCATCGCCGGCCTTCTTGCGACGGCGAACAGGAGCCCGGAGAGCAGATAACCGGATCTACGGCTCCCGGGAAAAGAGGGGAGGGCGTCAGGCCTCGTGGGTCCGGGCCGGATGTTCGGCCGGCGGTGATCCGCTCTCTATACGGTTGCAGACCCGTGTCTCCCGGACGACCCGCCACATGGCTGCCTGGAGGGCTGAAGCAGACCCGGGCTGCTCACCGGCGGCCTGGAGGAACGACATGATGAGCGCTTCCGGGACAACCGCGGTGATCGCGACGTTGCGCTGTGGCAGGTACGACTCCTCCCAGGCGTTCTGTGCAAAGATACCCTGGAAGGCCAGTGCGCCCTGTGCGTCACGCATATACAGCGCCATGACAGCGTTCTCCCTGCAGAACCTGTCCATCTCATCCATGTTCTTCTGCAGGAGGTCTACTGCGTCCGCGAGCGGGGTCTCCGGCGAATCGAGAAGTTCGATCTCCGGTTCGGGGAGGTATGGGGCAACAAAGTACTCGTGGCAGGCCCCCGGTGCCTCCCCCAGGTAGCTGCGGAGCACCACCCCTGCCTCTGTCGCGATGAGGATGCCGGCAACCTCGGTGTATTGCTCCGTGTACTGCCGGAATCCCTCTCCCGCCGGCTGCCCGGCGCAGTGCTGCACCATCTGCGCCAGCGAGGGGTATGTCCTGAACTTCCACCGGGTCACCGAAGAGCTGATCGGCCTCATGCCGGACCTCCGGTGGGAGAGCCAGTCTGAGTGCAATCCGGGCGTGCTCCATGTGTTTCTATACCTGAGCGGTCCATGTGACTCCTCCACTCCTGTCTGACAGTTCCATCTTCCTCATCGAGAGGCGGTGGATCTTCCAGGCCAGATCGTGCATCTCACCGTCGAGCAGTCTGACAGGCAGGCCGATCCCGCGTGCTTCGTCGTGGTGAATGCAGAACCTGTGGTCTGCATATCCGTAGACGAGCTTCTCCGCAATCGCGCTCACTTCCTCCGGAGTGCGTTCGGTTTTTTGCAGCCGGAGAGCGCGAGCCAGGTACTCCTCCGAGACTTTGGGGGAGCTGATGATACTTCCCAGGGCCAGAGGGAACTGAAGGCGTTCGAGCAGGCCGGCAGCGAAGTACTCGTTGCCGTAGCGGAACTCATTCCGGATCAGCCGGAAGGTCTCGATGATGCTGAGGCACGAGAGCCGCCGGCTGTCCTCAGTATTTGGAGTATCCATGATCTGCGGGTCCAGCGGGCCGAGTTCGGCCACAGGCGTCATGGAGATCGTGTCGGCGGCGCAGGCGATGAGCGTTGCAGCGCTCTTCGCCCACCGGGGAACGATGATGTTGAGCGACTCGTGCCCGATCGAGCGGAAGAGGCAGGCGAGGTTGAACGCTGCCTCGATGTCCCCTCCGCCGGAGAAGAGGATCACGTTGAACCGCCCGTCACAGTCGTTCCGGATTGTCCTGAGTTCGTCGTAGACCTCGTCGACTGTCCTCGAGCAGATTCTCTTCCTGTAGAAGATGTAGTATGTCTGGCCGCCGGAGAGGGTCTTCAGGCTCTTCAACGTCGCCTGGATCTCCGCATCCAGTTCAGCGGGGTCTGTTCCCTGTTCGCCGCCCATCTGTGCCGCGGATACACCGGGCGCTCCGGGGAGGTCCGGGTGTTCCTCTGCGCTGGTGGGCAGCCCCACCATCTGCAGGATGTTCATCGCGTGTCTCTCCCCGGGCCGGTCGCAGGATAGGTCATGAGGTCTCCCCCGTCCCACTATTACCTGAAGAGTGCCTCGATGTTCCGTGCGATCTTTGCCGCTCCCCGGGTCTGTTCGGTGAGGGTCTCATCGTAGGTTTCGGCGATCTCTGCGGATGAGCGGAGAAGTGATGAGGGGGGTTCGATCCCGCCGGCGGATATTTGCCGGCAGTTCTCTGCAATCTGGCTGCACTGGTCTCTGTCTACGATCTTCATCGGTTTCTTCAACTCCTCCCCTGAAAGGGGTATGGAGATCGTCGGTGCGGCGGCTTATGGGGGTGATGTGTAAGTGGGCTTATGGAAATGGATGTAGCATCTGCCGAGAAGAGTACTGTTCGGCAGCCTTGGGAATGGGTGGGTCTGGACTGTCACGACAAAATTCTTGCGGGAAGGGAGGTTACCCAAAGTTGTACGGCATCTCTACGGTATAAGAACCACTTCAATACCGAGTTATGATCCCTAATATTTTGGTGTTGCTTGCTCTGCGATGCAAAACATCGTAGCCATTCTATCCCGACATGTATCACTCAAAACTTACCTGACTCACTTTAAATTACTTGCACTTGTTCGAATATGAGTACTACGATAGTTTTAGGAGAATAAAGTGGGTGGATGCAAAATATGGCGCGAGTTGATGAGTTAAAAGCCCAAATCTTACTTTAGAATTTGAGAGATGCAACGGCATGTATTTATATTATAGAAAAACTACTGCATACTATGAGCAAGAAGTTAAGTAGAATAATGATTTATGGCTTATTTGGAGGCAAGAACTACGACATCCCGCTGAATCGGTTAGATGGAGTAACTGTTCTTCATGGACTGAATGGTTGTGGTAAAACAACAATACTTAGAATGATTAATGGTTTTTTTTCGGGGGATTATACTGATTTTGATCGTGTACCATTTAATGGCGTGCATTTTTGTTTCGACGATAATACAAAAATATGTATTTTCTCAACTCTCTACAATCTGCTGATACATAAATGCCCCAAAGAGGAGAATAGACACTTAAAATCGATCCTTCGAAAAATAAACGACGATTATATCGATCTGATTCCGCTTGACTTTCTAACGGATGACAGGTTGTTCTTCACGTATATCGACGATAACCTCAAGACCTCAAAAACCATGTATCTTGATAAGTGCGGCAACCATGACCTTAGATTAGATACCCTAGTAGATAAGTTCAAAAGTGTAAAATACGAACAAATAGTCCCGATTCTAGAAGAGTATGAAGGAATATTTTCTGAAATTAAGGAGGAGCAAATTCAAAATACTGAGTATAATAGAAAATTACAGGAGACAAAAAGAGATAAAGAACCTTCGAAAAAGAAGATCTCCTCTGACATTGATTTATCAGCGATTGATCCTATAAGATCTGTTGATACAAATTTCCTAGGTGAAAATCTCTTCTCTGAATTGATAAAAACCATAAACTTTGAAGACATATCTCTAGAAGAAACCGTCTACCCTCAATTCCTCTTTGATATTAATAATGGAGTGGTTCCAAAATTCTTGGAGTCACAGCGCGTTTTCCAAATTAACCTGTCAAATACTGTCAAGGATGATCCTTATAACATAAATAATCGTTTCAAGACCCTTATTAACAGAACAAAAGAAGAACTTGTGAGTGAAGTAAAAAAATGCCACGAAGAACATTCGGCAACACATCACGATAGATTCTACGATTTGGTTCTTAAACCGCAGCATATTACAAAAAAGACCCTTGAAACGGATGCCCGGAAAGTTTATGATCGCATCAAAAATCTGCTCTCTCAAGATCGAAACGTCTGTAAATTTGCCATTGACTGGGATTATATAAGGGAGATTAGAACTAAATTTCCAGGTTTAATTTGGCTATCTGGGAACACTGGAATGGAAGAAGTGATAGTGGAGACAGAGTATGAATACTCCGAGTATGAACGTCTTATTGGAGAACCACTGCCTGAACCGAAAGTTATCTTTCACAGAGATTTTTCACACCCTGACGAGGCAAAAAAACTGCGTTTAGTCCTTGATGATATCAATGAGGAATTGGATATTCTTGAAGACTTGAAATCTAGACTCGATGATTTTGATAAATTCATCAAGATGTTTGGATTTATGCCCGATTTTGAGTGTGACTTTACACAGGGTACCATGGAACTTAAATCAAAAGAGTTCAAGCAGGTCATCACGGGCTATAGATTGATACTCGAGAGAGAGGAGTTCTCGATACCCTTAAATGCACTCTCTTCAGGAGAGCAAAACCTACTGTTGATGATTTTCGACCTCATATTAGATTCGCAAGAAAGTTCTTTAATACTCATTGACGAACCCGAAATATCACTGCATATCTCTTGGCAGAATAAGTTTTTAAAGTGCATAAAAGAGATCAGGGATAACTACCTCTTTGACGTGATTGTTGCAACGCATTCACCTGATATTATTTATGACCATTGGGATTGGACGGTAGCATTGGGGCCGGGGGAAGAGTGAGCATGACGGACCTGATGACACCGTATTTGACAAAAGAGCGATATTGGGGTGAAATTCGGCTGTATCGTGAAAGCGGGGCACACAGAGGCCCATTCTTAGTTGTTGAAGGAAACAGCGATTGGAAGTTCTTTTCAAAGCATGTGCTTGACGACTCATCCTGTCAGCGAATTTGTATAAAGCCAAGAAGTAAAGGTGAAAAAGTTGGGGGAAAGTCTACCGTTATCGATGTAGTGAAATATGCAAATGAATCTATTATCTACCGAAACAGGGTCATCGGTATCGTAGATAGCGACTTTGAAAAAATTAATAAGACTAAAGAGTTTGATAAAAGAAACTATGACCTCCCAAATATCTTTTCAACGGATACACATGACCTCGAGACAATGATATTAGCAACGCCAGCCCTAGATACCTTTATTAGAAAGTACTTTGACCTGGATGCACTTTCTTCCCTTGAAGAAGAAAAAGAAAAAGCATGTAGGGAATTATTACTCGATTCAGTTAGAATCCTTGGGCTCATAGCGTGGTACAACAACAAAAAAGAAATTGGGTTACCGTTGAAAACTGTATCCCTTGATTATAAGAAGTTATTTGTAGACGAACTTTGCTTAGAACCTAAAGATATTGCGGAACTCTTGAACGAACTACTTTCGCAAACAAATGGACGCAGGTCGAGGCAGAATAGTCATGAGAAGATAATTGATGATCATACTCTACAGGGGCATTTGAGTAAGCTTACCAGCCCCGAATGCCAGAAACATCTCGAAGATACCTGGAATATCTGTCGGGGGCATGATATCACTGCTATATTGACAATACTTCTAAATCAAATCTCGAATGAAGAATTTCAAAAAGAAATCCGTTCCTGTCGCGGTTTTGTAGAGATGCGCTGGAAAGTCGAGGAGCGATTAGCCGATTGTTATAAGCCGGAGTATTTTAAAGAATCACAATTATTTCTGTCAATCCTCAAATGGCAACAAGAGAATAGGCAGTCAATACTCCATTCGGGATTGACGAATTCCTAAGAATTTATAT
Organism: uncultured Spirochaetaceae bacterium; assembly: GCA_964470795.1. Taxonomy (GTDB): domain Bacteria; phylum Spirochaetota; class Spirochaetia; order Sphaerochaetales; family Sphaerochaetaceae; genus Bullifex. The sequence goes on from CAYYEN010000125.1 coordinate 6,156, forward strand.
TATTTGAGATGGACACACTTCTATCTCCTTTCACTTCCAGAACGAGGACAGTATAGCAGGAGATCCCGGATCGTCGAATACGGGCGGAAGATTGCTTCTCCACCGCCTCTTTCAGAATAGAGAGTGCAACTTTCGGGCACTCCGTTCAAATTTAAGTTTCATTTATCCCAGTGTCGCGCATCAAACCTCAGGTAAAACAATGCCCGGGGAGGACCTGGACTTGTGCCTTCATGTTTGGGGGAGTGCATGAATGCATGCATCAGATTATTCTAAAATGCCTCCATTGGCGATAATCCACTCGGGCAATGGCTTGGACTGATTGGTAGCATCTATGTATGATATCTTTAGCTTCTTGCTTTCATACGCCTGCTTACTAATGATACTAAAGTTCTGTGCCCCTGCCTCGATCACAGGGATCATATTATTACCCTTTCCTAGGGCCGACAGCGTCCCTGTTACCGAGAAGTAATTATTTCTACAACATGTAGCGTTGATATTTTGCGGAAATCTTCTCTTAAGAGTAGAATCCCATACTTCCTCGTCACGAATAATGCAATAGAACCAGTAATTTCCATTCTCACCGATATGGAAGCGGATGTGTCTGTATAGTTCTGCGGATTTGAATTTATTTAAGAATCCAATTACTTCGACTTTTAGGCCAATGTGTTTCCTTGCATTCTGTATATCGTCAATATCGATTATTGGATACTGCTCTTCTTGCCTGCTAGATAAAGATCGGTTTTCCCCTCCTTCATTATAGGTAAATGAATTCTCGATAAATTGTTGTAAAGATGGAACATCATCAATTGCCATATGGCAAACTTTTTCAAACCTTTCAGTGTACCGGCTAATGTCTGAGATGCTCCTTAACTCCCTAAAAACTTCAGACTTCTCTGGTTGAAGAAAATCCTTACTTTTGAAAAGAATGTTTTCGCCCTTGTTATATTTCACTAGGTCTGGTTTTAAAGAGAGACTGATTAATCCTAAATATATCACAATACTCGAAAATCGATCGAGGTATTGATTATAATGTTCATTACCCCTATCTGGGTGCTGATAGTTATTATGGCCAATCTCGCTCGATCTTAAACTCGATAGTTCTGGTAACCATATACCGTCATAATCGATAAGATAGAGTTCTCCGTCCTTTATAATAACATTGCCATGCTGAAGGTCTCCGTGAGCAATCTCATTTGCTTCGAGATACTGAATCAAATCGTAAAAATCTTCAGCAAGTTTTGACATTTTTTCGTGGTTGAAGGCATTATATTCAATATATTCATCAAGAGTTTGGCCGTGAATCCATTCCATTTTGATTATTGGATGCCATGTGCCTTTGACATTTACACCTTCAGCAACATAACT
>CAYYEN010000126.1:0-7459 GCA_964470795.1 uncultured Spirochaetaceae bacterium
AAATCATTGTACTTATATTCAATACCTTCAATTCCTACATTTTCTGTATTGGTAAAGCCTATAATCTGGCTTGCATGAAAAGAAGCAGGGTAGGTTCTACCTGTTACTTTTTCAATAATTACACCGTTTGTTAAATTAGAATCTTTTATATCTTTTCTAAGTTTTTCTAAATCTTCAGTATTAAGCTTTCGTTTAATTAAGGTGTAATTATTAGAAGACTCACATTTCTTCATTATCTCATGTGGCGTCATATCTAAATATGGTGCTACTGTTTGAGATGCAAGAGTTAAAGAAGGTATTTCCTTTTTTAAAAATACTAAATTGTAAACTGGAATTTCGACGGCAAGTAAGTTATCATTTGTATCAATAATGTTTCCCCTAATAACAGTTTTAGCAACTTCTGGGTCTTTATAAGATATAGGTTTTTCTTTATTAGAAAAGATAACAAAACCAGCTTTAACCAAAATTAAGCTAAATAATATTAAAAAGATGATTAAAACAACTCTTGAGAATTTGGTTTCTTTGTTTTTACTCATTGTCCTTATTATAATATAAATCTGAATAGAAAAAAAGATGAAGCAAGTACTTCTTTTTTTAAGCATACAATGGGATGGAAAAAAAGTTAACTATGATTTAGTTAAGCAATGAAGTGTTGATCTGACAGCTTTTGATAGAGCTTGCTTGATTGAAACTAGCAAACGATCTGGAGCTTTTCCTTTAGTAATTAACCTTTTTACTGGTTGCGGTATTGGGTCTTTCGTTCAAGGTGATACTTTTGGTGGCGTAATGGGTTTAGTATTGGATTTTGTAGGTACAAGCTTGTCTGCTTGGGGTGCTACGGAGGTAATGATAAAAAGTTATCAAAGGCAACATGGTAATCAAGGTAACGTAATTTCTTACGGTAGTGATCCGAGTTTTATAGACTATCTACCCCTTGTTTTGGGTGCTGGTACATTATTGGGAAGCATAATTTTCCAAATTGTTAGACCTCTTACCTATGCAAATGATTAAAATAAAAAATTTAAATCAGCATTAGAAGGTGTTGCTATAGTTCCTGTTGCAACAAAATCTGGTACTGGCGTTTCTGTAGTTGCTAACGTAAAATTTTAATAATTAAAATATTATTGTTAAGGAGCACTTAGTTTTTCTGGTGCTCTTTCTTTTTAACCTTTATTTTAGACTTTTTAAGTATTTTAGTTCAGAAAAAAACAAAAAATAACGTTGTAAATCATTTTTCACTATTTAAAAGCCTTTTAATCTATTATAATATGAAGAAGATATAAAAAGATGAGGCGTTTATGAGAGATAATTATGACGATATGGATAATCCTACAAGAATGTCTAGAGGTAATGGCAATTCAAGGAAGCTTTTGCTACTTGTCATCTTGCTTATAGTGCTTTTTCTTATTGGACTTGTTTGTTTTCTAATGTTTTATCCCAATAAAAATGCAGCTAAGACCACTGAAGTGCCTGTTACTGTTGTAAGTAATTCTAATGTTGTTACAACTACCGAAGTTAAAGAGGAAGAAATAATTATTGTTCCGCCAAAACCGGTTGAGCCAATTGTAGTTCCTGAAACTGTAACTCCAGTTGCCGCTGATACTAAACCTGTAACTAATGTTTCAGCTCTAGATATTTCGGAAGTTGCAAAAACTAATACTCCTTCTAAAGCAATTAAGTATATTGATCATACGGTACAAGAAGGAGAAGATTTATCTTCAATTGCAAATCTTTATGATTTAAAAGTTGAGACTTTAATCTCTGTTAATAAAATTAAGAATATTTCCGGCATTACAAAAGATGAAGTTTTAAGAATTCCTGATAGAGATGGTGTTTTGTATGCTGTTAAATATGGTGATATGTTGAGCACTGTTGCTAGAAAGTATAATCCTGAAATTGGTTGGCAGACTCTTCAAGAGTTGAATAACTTGAAAAATGATAATATTAAGGTAGGGCAAGAGATCTTTATTCCAGATTATTCTGAAAGCTCTAATAAAGAAATCTTAAAAAATACTGTTGAATTTATGGTTCCAATAAAAGGTACCTTGACAGGCACTTTCTTACAGCGCCTTGATGGCACAGTATTAAACGGTGTTTATTATACAGCTCCTGCTGGTTCTGCAGTAGTTGCTTCTGCTGACGGTACTGTATTTGATATAGGAAACGATAGTGCTTTAGGTCGATTTGTTTCAATTACACATGCTGATGGATATAAAACCACCTATGCATATTTAGAAACTGTTGATGCAAAACTTGGTAAAGTGATTAAAAAGGGCGATATCCTCGGTTCTATTGGAACTGCTAGTGGAAAGATGAGTAGACCAACTCTTTACTTTATGCTTGAACAAGGTGGCATTGCTTTAGATCCTTCTCTTTTTTATTAATTAAGAAATTTAGATTAATTTGTTCGATTTTGCCAAATTAGGTAATTTATTGCCTAATTAATTAGGTATCTTTAAATATAAGTTAAAAAATATTAGGCGATATTAAATGATATTTTTATCAAATTTTATTAATTATACTTTTAATAACAAATGTTCTGGTTTATAATGGTATTAATTAATCAATAAGGAGATTGTAATATTATGAAAAAAATTACAAGTGTATTGTTAGTTTTACTTCTATCTTTAACTCTTTTTGCTCAAGGTGCTAATGAAGCTCCAGCTGCAAAAGCAGCTTCTGATGATGTAACAATTAGACTTTTAACTGATGCAACAGGTATCGATGATAAATCTTTTAACGCTGCTGCTTGGAGAGGAATTGTAAACTATTATGGTGATGATTTAGCAACTGCTAAAGGTAGAGGTACTAAGTATGATGTAGTTACCGCTGCTTCCCAAGATATGTATATTCCTAACATCAGACAATCTGCTGAAGGTGGATATGATTTAATCTGTACAACTGGTTTCACATGGGCTGATGCTGTAACAGAAATTGCTCCACAATATCCAGATCAAAAGTTCTGTATTATTGACGTAAACTGGATTGGTCAACCAAACGTACTCGAATTCATCTTCAGTGAAGAAGAAGGTTCCTACCTCGTTGGTTTAGCAGCTGCTTATAAAGCACAAGCTGATGGCATTACAAATCCTAAGTTTGGTTTCATCGGTGGTGTTCCAGGTGCAACTATTACTAAGTTCGAAATTGGTTACATCCAAGGCTTAAAATCTATTTTCCCTAATGCTGAATTTGTAGACTACTATGCAAATGACTGGGGTAAACCGGAACTTGCTAAAGCACAAGCTAAAAACTGGTATGACAATGGCGTATATTGTATCTTCAGCGCAGCTGGTGGTACAGGCGGTGGTACAATCGCACAAGCTAAAGAATACAGATCACAAGGTAAGAACGTTTGGGCAATTGGTGTAGACTCTGACCAATACGAAGATGGTATTTACACAGATGGTAAATCTGCAGTATTAACCTCTATGCTTAAGAAAGTTGAATTTGCTACCGAAATGGCTCTTAAACAAGCTAAAGACGGTTCCTTCAAGGGCGGCGTTGTTCGCTTAGGTCTTAAGGACAATGGTGTAGGCTATTCTGCTGCTAACAAAGAATTAACTTCTGATATCACAGCTAAGATCGACGCTGCTGCAAAAGACATTGCAAGTGGTAAGATTAAAGTTATCGGTACCTATAAAGAAGCTAAGGCTACTGGTTTAGCTCCTGCAAATCTTGGTGCTATCGACGACTGATTTTTTTAAGGCGACTTACGAGTCGCCTTTCACAGACAACCCGGGCTCTTATACCCGGGTTGTTTGAGAAAGGAGATAATAATTTGGAAAACGCTATTGAAATGCGAGCAATTACCAAAACCTTTCCTGGTGTAATTGCAAACGACAATGTCACGTTAACCGTTAGAAAAGGGGAAATACATGCATTGTTAGGCGAAAATGGAGCTGGAAAATCTACTTTGATGAGTATATTATTCGGCGCATATTCACCAGACAGTGGTACTATTTTAATTGACGGTAAAGAAGTACAAATTAAAGATCCTAATGTGGCAACACAGTTAGGTATCGGAATGGTTCACCAACACTTTAAATTAGTTAGTCCGTTCACAGTAACAGAAAATATTGTGCTAGGAATGGAGCCAAAGAAGAAAGGTCTTTTAGATTTAAGTGTCGCTGAAAAGAAAGTGAAAGAGTTAAGTCAAACTTATGGTTTAGATGTTGACCCAAAAGCTAAAATTGCAGATATCACTGTTGGCCAACAACAGAGAGTTGAAATCTTAAAGACTCTCTACAGAGACTGTAATATCATCATTTTTGATGAGCCTACATCTGTTTTAACTCCACAAGAAATTTCTGAGTTAATGGAAATTCTTCGTCTTTTGAAGAAGCTTGGTAAAACTGTAGTTTTAATTACTCACAAACTTAAAGAAATTAAAGCTGTTGCTGATCGCTGTACAGTATTACGACGTGGTAAGTCAATTGATACTTTTACCGTTAGTGAAGTAAGCGAAGAAGAAATGGCAGAAAAGATGGTTGGTCGTCCTGTTATTTTCCAAATTGAAAAGGGGCCTGCAAATCCTGGTAAGGAACTTTTAAAAGTTGATAACATCTTTGTAGACAATGCTTTAGGCGTTGAAAAGATTCACGGCCTTTCTTTAACTGTTAAGGCTGGTGAGATTTTAGGTGTTGCAGGTGTTGATGGTAATGGTCAAACTGAACTCCTATATGCTTTATCTGGTTTGTTACCAGTAAAAGCTGGAACAATTACTTTAGAAGATGAAGATATTACTTCTTATACTATTAAAAAGCGTATTGAATTAGGACTTGGCCAAATTCCTGAAGATAGACAAAAACATGGTTTAGTAAGTGAATTTACTATTGGTGAGAACTGTGCAATTAAAACCTATTACAAAGAACCTTTTGCTGTTAAAGGCCAGTTGCAGAAAAAAGCGATGTTAGACAACGCTAATAATTTAATTAAAGCGTTTGATATCAGAGCTGGAGAGGGTGCAAGTACTCCTTGTGGATCTCTATCTGGTGGTAACCAACAAAAAGTAATTGTTGCAAGAGAAATTTCTCTTTCTCCAAAAGTACTTTTAGTTGCTCAACCGACTCGTGGTTTGGATGTAGGTGCTATCGAGTATATTAGAAAACGAATAATTCAAGAACGTGATAATGGTAAAGCTATTTTACTTGTTAGCTTTGAACTTGATGAAATTATGAACTTATGCGATCGCATTGCAACTATGAGTAAAGGTACTATTGTTGATATTAATGATGCTGATAAGATTACAGCTCAAGAAATTGGTTTAATGATGGCTGGTTCTAAGAAGGAGAAGGCAAATGAAGCTTAAAAAAAATGATAATAGTTCTCTTCTAGAATCCTTATTGAGCAACAATTCTTTTGTTTCAGTCTTAGTTGTCGTATTAGGATTTTTAGTAGGTACTATTCTAGTCGCCTTAGTTGGTAAAAACCCAGCTAATATGTACAAAGCAGTATTACAAGCTTTGACAGGCTATAATATAGATAAAGGTAAGTTCTATGTTCGTTACATAGGTGAGACCTTAAACTATATGGTACCTTTCGTACTCTGCGGTTTCTCTATGGCGTTTGCCGCTCGCTCCGGTTTATTCAATATCGGTGGTGAAGGTCAATACATAGTAGGTTTAACAGTTGCACAAGTCTTGGCTTTGTATTTTCCTCAAATTCCAATTTTACATCCAATCGTATGTATTTTAGGTGCGGTAATTGTTGGTGCTGTTTGGGGTGGTATTGTAGGTCTTTTAAAGGCAAAATTTGAAGTAAGTGAAGTTGTTTCAACAATTATGCTTAACTATATAGCATTATATTTAAGCAGAATTATTTGTCTTGCAATCCCAGGTTCTAATACTTATAAAACTCCAAACTTTCCAAAAACAGCTTTGTTAACCAATAACTTCTTTATTAAGATAACAAACAGTTCGTTACTTAATAATGGTATATTCATCATGATCGCTTGTGTTATAATTTATTGGTACATTATGGAAAAAACCACTTTAGGTTTTTCCTTAAGAGCTACCGGTTTTAACAAAGATGCCGCTAAGATGAGTGGTATCAACGTAGTTAAGAGTATCACTGTATCTATGGCAGTCTCTGGTATCTTTGCAGCACTTGCTGGTGCTATTGTAGCACTTGGTTCCTTCAAGTATGGTCGTGTTATTAGCTCTATGGATAACTATGGGTTTAATGGTATCGCAGTTGCACTTGTTGGTAACAATACAGCTCTCGGTACACTATTTGCTGGTTACTTATTTGGACTTTTAAAGAATGCACAACCTCTTATGCAGGGTCTTGGCATTCCAAAAGAAATTACCTTTATTATTCAAGGTCTCATTGTTGTATTTATTGCTCTTAGAGCTGGACTACAGTTGTACTTGCAATTCATACAGAAAAAACGCTTACAGAAGGAGGTATTAAGTAAAAATGAGTAGTCTTATATCTGTTATACCTTCTATTTTAATGATTGTAGCTCCTATCTTAATAGCTGCAATAGGTGGCATGATTTGTGAAAGAAGTGGTGTAGTTAACATCGCTCTTGAAGGACTCATGGGAATTGGTGGATGTACCGCTGCTGCTGCACACTATTTTATGGAAGCTGCAGGCTTTGGTGGTTCTTCTGTATGGTTAGCCTTATTGTTTGGCTCCTTGGTTGGATTACTGTTTTCTGTTATTCACGCTGTTGCCGCAATCGATTTAAGAGCAGATCAAACTATTTCTGGTACAGGTCTTAACCTCTTAGCTGATGGTGTGACAATCTTTGCAAGCCAGATTTTATTTAATGCTGACAGAACTAAAGAGTTTAAGATGGGTATGCTAACTGATAAGCTTGGCATTTATCCTACAGCTTACATCGCTTTAGTTGTTGTATTAGTTGCTTGGTTTGTACTTTACAAGCTTCCTTTTGGTATGCACTTAAGAGCTTGTGGTGAACACCCATCTGCTGCAGATAGTGTTGGTATTAATGTTCGAAAGATTAGATATTCTGCTGTCTTAACAAGTGGTTTCTTAGCAGGTCTAGCTGGTGGTTGTTGTATTTTAACACAATCGATTCAGTATACTGCAGGAACTATCAACGGTAGAGGATTTATCGCCTTAGCAGCTGTTTCTTTTGGTCGTTGGACTCCACTTGGAGTTACCGGTGCAGCTTTCCTCTTTGGTGCTTCTCAAGCATTAACCGTTGTTGCAAACAACTTCAGTTTCTTGAGACAGTTCCCATCGGAAATCTTCAATATTATTCCTTACTTCGTAACTTTAGTTGCACTTGTCATATTCTCTGGTAAGAACTATTCTCCAGCTGCAAATGGTAAAGCTTACGAAAAGGGTGCTTCCTGATATGACGCCACACAATCTTGCAACAAGTGATAAAGTGGCAAATGTAGTACTTGCTCCGGGAGATCCGGAGCGTTGTACTTATATTGCTTCTAATTTTTTAAATAATGCTCAATTAGTATCTTCAAAACGTGGC
>CAYYEN010000127.1:0-7455 GCA_964470795.1 uncultured Spirochaetaceae bacterium
GAATATTCGGGGAAGTAGTCAAATATGATTTTTTCCAATAGTTATAAATAGTGTTAGGAATTTTTGATTATCATCTTATTGTTCCCTAACAAAAAGAAAAGAGCCAATTTTGTTTTCTTCAACAAAAGACTCTTTTCTTACTCAAAAGTAGAACTAAACTTATATGCCTTTCTTACAGGTTAAGTAGGATTACGTTAATGAGTAGCTACACTAAGGTTAATTAACTTTATCCAAGAAAGTAAAGATAGTTGCAAAGTAAGGTTTTACTATATCGTTGGAGCTATTGAAGATTTCATGATTGCTTCCTGGGACGAAAACAACATTTACATCTTTAGCCAGGGAGGCTATTTCTAGCTGACCGTTAGCTTTGACGAGGTAATCATTTTCAGCTTGAAAGAGCAATACTGGAATTTGTATCTTTTCCGCATCTCTTACCATATCCCTAGTCGCTTTGATGGCTGAGTTGATCCAATTATAGGTAGCGCCATAGGTTTGATAGTATTCATTTTCAACTCTTTTGTTAAAGTAGTAACTGTAACGAGCTTGGCTACTAGATGCTGCATAGGGAGTGAACTCTTCCTCGCTATTGAAGCTTGATTGCCCCATTGCATAGTTTGTTCCAGAGTTGAAAATAATTGCACTGCCTGAAATAAATTTAGCAAGCCATTCTGGTGGCCATCCGAGATTTATTTCATTCATTGGAGAAGATAATATAGCAGCCTTAAAGACTTCAGGATATAACTCAAGATATCTTGTACCAATTCCGCCTCCCATAGAATGAGCAAACATGAAGAGGTTATCTTTTCCTTGCAGAGGGATAACTACTTCTTCCATTAATTGGTTTAAATCGGTGGTATAGACTGAGAAATCTTCAACATCAACTTTTGATAAATCTTCTTCTATATTTCGTTCAGAAAAGCCATGGCCAAAATGTTCTATTAGATAAACATCGTAGTTTTGCTTTAGAAAGTAATAGGCAACTTCATTGTATTTATTAACAAACTCAGAAAAGCCGTGAAGAATGACGATGGTACCTTTCTCGTTCTCGTTATCAAAATACTCATAGTAGATCCTATGGTTATCTTCTTTGGAATAAATGACATTATAATGTCGTTTACTCTCAAGATAAGGCAAAACAATGGTATCCATTTCTTTTGCATAGTCTTGCTCATTAATTATTTCTAGTCCTCCATAATTGGTTTCTGGGACTAACACATTCATGGTTCTTCCACTTTTTTCAACAGTGGTACAACTGACAAAAAGGGATAGAATAATTAAAAATAAAATAGTATTTCTTTTCATACTTAAAAGGTAAGAATTAAATAGAAGGAAGGCAAGATATAGCTACTTGTTTTGCTAGCAGAAGAGGATAAGATGTGCTAAGGTTTAAGGTAATGGAGGAGTTATGTTTGGAAATGATATTAGAGTCTTGAGAATAAAAATATTTGATGAAAATATGGTATTATTTTCGATTAAAGAAGAATACATGGTTAAAGAAAAGACCAAGTATTATACAACTCCTATAAAATTGGAAGCTCCTACAAAAAGCATAGATACCAAAGTCTTTGTAATAGCTGAAGATTGTTTAGTGACCGCTGAAATGTTAGTCAAACTTGGCTATAAAACTGCTGTTTTAAACATGGCTTCTGCAGAAGTCCCTGGAGGTGCTGTTATTCATGGAACCGGCGCGCAAGAAGAAAATTTGTGTCGACGTACAAATCTCTATCCGGCCTTAACGCAAGATAAGAAGGCTTATCCGATGCAAGGAGATAGTGCTGGTAGCTATGCGCCTAAAGTTCTAGTCTTTCGCCAAGGGGAGAATACTTCCTATGATTTCCTTCCGCGACCTTTTACCGTGTCGGTAATCTCGGTATCTGCTTTAATAATGCCTAAAACAGATTTAGCAAATAATCTGAATGAAGAAGATTGTCTTCATACGAAAGAACGTATTCGCACAATCTTACGAATAGGGGCTGAAAACGGACAAGAAGCGCTTGTTTTAAGTGCCTTTGGTTGTGGAGTGTTCTTGAATCCTCCTCAGCAGATGGCAACTCTCTTTAAAGAAGTGATAGAGGAATATGAATTTAAAAATAGGTTTAAGATTATTGTCTTTTCAATACTTAACGATTCCAATGCCCCTAAGGGTGGAAACTATAAACCTTTTGCCACTGTTTTAAATTAGAAAAAAATAGACTTGTTTCTCCCTCATTGAAACAAGTCTTTATTTGCTATTAAGCTAAGTCTTGTAAAATCTTTTCTACTCTTAAGAACTCTTGTTCTAAAGCCTTAAAGGCTACGTCTATCTTACTATTTTTTGCCTCTTCAGTTTCTTTGGCTAAAGTTTGAAGAGGAATAATTCCCAGTTTTTCAGATAGTTTTTTAATCTTATGTGCACCTTCTTTAATCTTTTCTTCATTGTTTTCACTCTTATAAGTTAAAAGAGTGGGGAAATCACAATCGTTAACGAAGGTTTTAAGTTTTGAGGATATTAAAGAAATATCACCACAATAGTCTTCTAAGACTAAATCATAATCCATACCAATTTGTTTTGCTATTAAACTAACACTCATGCCTTAAATATAGTATCACAGCCAAAAAAGTCAATAATGAGAAATAGAAAAGCCGTCAGATTTCTCTAACGGCTTACTATTAAGGGCACTTAATCTTAGAAGATTAAATCGATAATACCTTTTAACATAACAAACAAAATGATTACAGGAAGAATGTACGCAACATATATTCTTGCCCATTCTGGATACTTAATACCTTTACCAGTATTTGCTTCTTTTAAGAAGTTCTTCCAGCCCCAACCATAGCGATTGGTACAGAATAATAAGAAGATTAAGGAACCAATAGGTAAGAGCAAGTTAGATACGAAGAAGTCTTCTAAATCGAGAACTCCAGATCCTGGTCCAAACGGTTGGAAACCTGAAAGGACGTTAAAGCCTAAAATACATGGAAGGGATAATACAATAATTAAAAGAGCATTGACTAAGCAAGCTTTCTTTCTTGTCCAACCCTTGCAGTCGATCCAATAAGAGACAATGTTTTCACTAACTGTTATCAAAGTTGAAAGTGCTGCAAATGCCATAAAGAGGAAGAAGAGAGCACCCCAAACAAGGCCACCAGGCATCTTTGAGAAGACATTAGGAAGTGTGATGAATAATAAGGATGGACCTGCACCAACTTCAACTCCAAAAGAGGAACAAGCTGGGAAGATAATTAAACCAGACATAAGCGCTACGAAAGTATCGAGGCCAATGACTCTAATGCTTTCACCCGCTAAGGTGTTTTTCTTATCAATGTAGGAGCCAAAGATACTCATTGCACCAATACCTAAGGAAAGTGTAAAGAACGCTTGACCTAAAGCTGCATAAATACCTTCAAATAAACCAGCTTCTTTAAGATGGGTAAAACTTGGTTTTAAGTAGAAAGCAATACCGTCCCCAGCGTTTGGAAGTAAAACAGAGTTGATGGAAAGCGCTAACATTAAGAACAATAAACAAACCATCATCCATTTTGTAAATTTTTCTACACCGTTCTTTAAACCTTGTAAAACAATTGCAAATACTACTACAACTGCTAATATCATCCAAAAAATTTGTTTATAGGGGGAAGCTAAAAGCGCACCAAAATAAGTGTTTACTGCATCTGGTGTTGTGTTAACAAAAGCGCCAGTCGCGGCAGAATAGAAGTAATAAAGTAACCAACCTGTAATTGTGGTGTAGAACATTAAGAGAATGTAGTTACCAGCAATTGCAAAAGGACCATAAATGTGCCATTTAGTACCTGGTTTTTCAAGGGTTTTTAAGGCGAGGCCAATATTTTGTTTACTTGCTCTTCCAATAGCAAATTCCATTGCCATAATAGGAAGACCTAATAAAAGTAAGAAGAATAAGTAGATGATTACAAAACCAGCGCCACCATATTTTCCTGTAATAAATGGGAAACGCCAAACATTGCCCAAACCAATTGCACATCCTGCTGATAATAAAATAAAACCAAAGCGACTTGATAATTTCTCGCGCTCTTGCATACAATACACCCTTCCTTTTAAAGAGACTTATAAAAGGAAGAATATCATGAAAACCTAAATAAAGAAAAGGTATAATTAAGGATTATATATATCTGTTGTAGGAAAAACTGGGTCACTAGTAACATGCATACCTAATTTTCGCAGTCCTATGCTATCTCCAGCAGACGGAATGTGAGTTAAATGTACTTCACAGTTTTTTAAATCTGGTAAATGTTTCATAGCTTTTTTAGCGTTTTCACTAATGGAAGCACTCATTGCTAAGCAGATTAAGATTTCATCCAAGTTTAAGCTAACTCCACGAGAGGAGAGAATATCACGTTTCATAACGGTGACATTTTTAATAACTTCTCGGCTGATAATATCCTCTTTCTTGCTAATGCCCGCAAGGTTCTTTAAAGCATTTAAAACCAAGGCAGAACAAGCATGAAGTAGCGGTGAGTTATGAGCTGTGACAATATTTCCATCCTCAAGCTCAATTGCTGCAGCACAAGCAATTCCGCGGTTTCCCTTACCTTGTTGTTGAGCTTTTGCTAAAGCTTCAGTTGCAGCTGGAATTGTAGGACGGTCGTTTAAAGTCAAATTAAGACGATCCATAATAGCTTTAGCACGTTCTACAGTTTCTTTATTTGCAATACCTTGAGCGTATTCAGTCTTGGTTCTGCAATAGCGTCGAATAATTTCTTGCTTTCCTGCTTCTTGGCAGATTTCATCATCAATAATGCCAAAACCAATTCTATTAACGCCCATATCTGTTGGAGATTTATAAACACTGGTTTCTTTGTTAATTTTTTCAAGAATTCTAACTAATAAAGGAAAAGCATCAAGGTCTCTGGAGTAGTTTACTGAAACTTGTCCATAAGCGGCAAGATGGAAGTGGTCAATTAAATTGATATCTCCAATATCCACTGTTGCCGCTTCATAAGCAACATTTACAGGATGTTGTAAGGGAAGATTCCAAACTGGGAAAGTTTCAAACTTAGCATAAGAACTCTTTCTGCCAGCCTTGCTCTCATGATACATTTGAGATAAACAGGTCGCGAGTTTGCCACTGCCAGGTCCTGGAGCGGTAACAAGTATGATTTCTTTATCGGAAGGAATATAACTATTTTTACCATAACCATCATCGGAGACTACAATATCTATATTAGAAGGGTAGCCAGGAGTTGCAGTATGGGTATAAACACTAATTCCTTTTGCTTCAAGTTTAGCTTTAAAGCTTACAGCAGAAGGTTGGTTTTCAAAACGAGTGATAACGACTTTGCTGCATTTGAGACCAAATTTTGCAAAGTCATCTATCATCTTAAAGACATCGGAATCATAGCTGATACCGAAATCTGAACGCATTTTTCGGCGTTCGATATCACCGGCATAGATACAGATGATTACATCAATTTTTTCCTTTAGCGCTTCAAAGACTCTCATTTTGATATTAGGATCAAAGCCTGGAAGGACTCTTGAAGCATGATAGTCGAAAAGTAACTTGCCTCCACATTCTAGATATAATCTACCTTGACTAGAATTTACACGCTCTAAGATGAAACGTGTCTGTTCTTCTAGATACCGTTTGTTATCGAATCCGATTTTTTGCATTAAATATAACCCTCAGCAACCATAGCTTCTGCAACTTTTAGGAAACCTGCAATGTTTGCACCATCGATAAAGTTATTCTTTTCAGAATATTTTTCGGCAGCTTGAGAAATATTAAGATAAATCCCTTGCATGATTTCTTGTAGTTTACGATCGACTTCTTCTCTAGACCACTTAAGGCGCATGGAGTTTTGGCTCATTTCAAGTCCTGAAACAGCAACACCACCAGCATTAGCAGCTTTTGAAGGAGCTAACAATACATTACTGTCTAAGAATAGCTTTTCTGCCTCAGCAAAGCAAGGCATATTTGCACCTTCTCCAATAAGTTCTATCTTGTTTTCGATAAGATGTTTTGCATCTTCTATGTTGATTTCATTTTGAGTAGCACAAGGGAAAGCATAGTTTGCTTTAATTTGCCAAAGAGGATTATAACCTTTCTTTCCATCTACAGGGATATATTCAACACCTTTATAGTGTTGAGCATATTCACTAATTCTGCCTCTCTTAACATTCTTTAAAACTTTAATAAATTGAAGCTTTTCAGTAGTAATACCTTCTGGGTCATAAATCATACCGGAGGAGTCGGAGAGAGTAACAACTTTAGCTTTCATTGCAATAAGTTTTTCAACTGTAAACTGAGCAACGTTACCAGAGCCGGAAACTAGACAAACTTTATCTTCTAGTCCTTTACCAACTCCTTTTAAGATTGAGTCGCAAAGATATACAAGGCCATAGCCTGTTGCTTCAGGGCGGATATTAGAACCACCAAAAGTTTGTCCTTTTCCGGTAAGAATGCCTGTAAAGGAATTGGTAAGACGTTTGTATTGTCCAAATAAGAAACCTACTTCTCTTGCTCCTACGCCGATATCACCAGCAGGAACGTCGGTATCTGGTCCAATATGGCGATATAACTCAGTCATAAAGCTTTGGCAGAAACGCATAACCTCTGCATCAGATTTTCCTTTAGGGTCGAAATCTGAACCACCTTTACCACCACCCATAGGAAGCCCCGTTAAACTATTTTTGAAAGTTTGCTCGAAAGCTAAGAACTTCATAATCGATAAGTTAACTGAAGGGTGTAGACGAAGACCGCCTTTGTAAGGACCTATGGCTGAAGACATTTGAACACGGAAACCTCGGTTAATTTGAACTTTTCCTTGGTCATCGATCCAAGGTACTCGGAACATAATAACACGTTCGGGTTCTACCATTCTTTCTAGAATTTTGTGATAGGTTACTTCTGGTAATTCATCAATGATTTTATCCATTGATAATAAGAAAGTGTAAACAGCTTGTTGGAATTCCTTCTGATCAGGATCCAGCTTACAAACTCGTTCATAGACTCGAGTAATTTCGTCATGCATATAATTCACCCTCCAATGCGAAGATTAGTTTTAAGTAATATAAAAGAATGGAACAAAAAGTGGAATAGGGTAGTTTTTTAGGTAAAGTTAAATTTTAATAGTATGTATTTGAATTTTAACTAAAATTTAAAGCTTGATATTTTGAAATAATAAATTTTAGTCACTAAAATTGAGTATAACAGTAAAAAGGAGAAAAATGAAAATTTTTAGAATTTTTATGCAATAAATTATTTGTTTTTGTATATTTGACCCTTTTTGTTATTATGGTAACATCTCGAGGTGCTAACTGGACAACTCTTCAAATTACATTTAAACTTTAGAAGTGCGAGGTATCGTTATGAATAATGTTTCTCTTACAGCAATCGGGCTACTAATTCCTCTTTTGGGAACAACCTTAGGTTCTGCTATGGTCTTTTTTGTTAAAAAGAATATCAATCCAATTGTAAATAAATCTTTATTAGGTTTTGC
>CAYYEN010000128.1:0-4436 GCA_964470795.1 uncultured Spirochaetaceae bacterium
TTAATGCGGCTTGCAATATAGTCGCAAGAGGATTCTGTTAACCTTTATAGCTTATTAAATAAGCAGTTCCTTTTAATGTTTAACGAACATTAAAAGTAATATAACAGACGTTTAATGATGATGTTGTTGAATATGTCTCATGGAATGCAAACAGGACTTCGGGTAGAAATATGCTGTGCCCTTTTATTTCTTTTCCACTAACCAGTGGTGTTGCTTATGCGGCTAACGGGGAAAACTAAGTATATGAATAATATATATGTCAATCCCGTGGGAATTATTAAAAAGAGTATTTATACTATGAACTCTCTAATAAAGCCTGTATCGACTATCCTCGTTAAGAGGAGTACAATTGCTATTTGGTATGTAATTGGAAAGAGAAATCCTACAGTAAATGCTGTAGTAAAAGATAGTCAGTCTTAATGGAAACTTTAAGAACCTACGGCAGTAGGACTAGCAGATTACATTATCTGGTCTTATTATTTTTGGAAGAATGATAAGGCGAGTGGTTTATTTTGGAAAAAAGAAAATGATGAGTTTATTGACATCTCTGAAAAAGCACTAAGACAAAGTTTTCAGAAGATTTGTTATAGGTTGAACCAACCTTTCCTACGCATTAGTTATGGTGCATTATTATCATGAGATAATAATTAAATTTCTTTAATTGCTGGGACATCTTTTGTATTTAATAACCATGGAGGTATTAATATATTAAAAATCACTTTAATCGGGAGTGGCTTTATTATAACTACGTTATTCTTCGTAAAACAAGAAAAGAGTTGGCTAAAGAATGTGGTATCGCTGAAAGTACATTAAAAACACATTTGTATCAAAAGAGAATAGTTAAAAATGGATTTTTAATAAATGCTGATGAGCTATATGAAGCTTATTACATAAAAAAATTAACCTTCTTTAAAATGTGTGCTCTATTTGATGTTTCTGAGCCAACCATACGAGAATATTTAAAAAAGTATAATTTTAAAATTAGAAAAACTCATATTAATAAATATAGTTCAGAGGATGTTAATAATATTGTTAATTTATATTTAGTCAATGGATTATCAGCTAATCAAATTTCTAAAAAATATAATACTACACATACTGTTATCCTAAGGAAACTAAGAAGTAAAAATATAACTATTAGAAATTTTTACAATGAAGGTAGTTCAATATTAATAAAAGACAATTACTATAAAAGAATTTTGATTACAAATAAAGCAAGAAATTTTATTCGTAGACAAATAAATCCATCTATAATAGAAAGAGATAAAGCCTGCAAAATGTGCGGTTCAATGAAAAATCTGCATATCCATCATATCCTTTCTGTAAAAGAGATTGTTGAGTCAATATTAATAGATAATCCAAATATATCTGATGAAAATGAGTTTTATAAATTATTAATAAATAATAAAAATTTTATAGGAAAAGATAACTTAGAGACTTACTGTAAAGAATGCCATTACTACAAAATTCATAAATACAAAAGAAAATCAGCAGCGAAGCCTTAAAAAAAATTTAAGGAACGTTCAACGACTATCGAAAGCAACTATTGTTATGTTAGTAGAGTAGAGCCAAACTTATGGGCTGGTATTAAGTGAGATTAGCTTAAATAAATCCATTAAATCGAAATGGGAAATATCTTTTTGAAGAAAGATAGTGAGATAGTCTGCTCTTTATCGTAAGATAAAGCATTTAATTGGTAACAAATTTGTGACTTGTTACAAACACAAGGTGATCAATCTGCATTTACCAACTTCTCAATTTTTGATCGAAATTACTTAATAGAACTTTTCGGTACAAAGGTGTTTCCAAATGGAGACTTAGGTATCACAATGATAGAAGGGTTCTTAGAACACCAAAAAATATTCCTAGAGGAATTTTCTAGAATTAAAGGTGAAAATCTTTTTGGCTTTCCAGTTGTAACAATTTCTTTGTTGTACCAAGACGGAAAATTTGTTGATGAAGATTTTGCAAAATGGGCGTGTGAACATAACAGACGCTGGAATGATAGTAATTTATTTATTTCTGGTGAGCTTGGGATTTTGAGTTCTTGTTGCCGCGTCACTAATGACACTAAGCAAATTCCAGCCTTTATCAATTCCATAGGTGGAACAGCATTATCAATTGGTTCAGTAAAGGTTAACACCATTAATTTAAAAAGAATTGCTATAGAAAGCGGCCGCAATCAAGATAAATTTATGGAAATTCTTGAAAAGAGAATGACTTTGGTAATGAAGGTTTTAAAAATCATCAGAAGAATTATAACTAGAAACATTGAGAAGGGGCTTTTAACTAACTATGTTGATGGTTGTATTGATATGGAAAAACAATTCTGTACAATAGGCATAAATGCAATGTACGAGGCTATAAATTATTTCAAACTAATTCAGACCGATGAATTTGGATATAAGTCCTATTCAGATGAGGGGTTAGTTTTTGCGGCAAATATATTAGATAAAATGAATAAATTAAAAGATGAATTTCCTGTAGATTATCAACAAAATATTGAATGTATCCCTAAAAGAACTGGGGCGTAGTAGTATAAGCTACTAATGAAAACTTTCTCTGATTGACTTGGAAAACCTGATGGGTTGACAGGGCGGAAGGATATATTGTAATCCACCGTGAACGACTAAGTGAGAAAGCGTCTTAAAAAGATGATGCGATAGTCTGAACTCTACTGTAACATCAAAGTAGAGAGTAAAGTTTAACGACTTTGCCGCCATATATGTAAATATAATTATAGAGGAAATAGATAATTATAAATAAATACAATATTGAATTTAATCAACCAGAACGTATGGTCATAAAGTAACAGATTGGGTGAAACCTGTGCAAAAATATTTTGTAAAAAAGATTTTCTACTCTACGGAGAAGAGAATAATGTTCCTGTGTATTCAAACCAATGGATACCATTAGTTGAACGTTGTTCTATTAAAGAGAAGTTAAGACTTGGAGCACTCTTAGATAAGAAGTGCGGTGGTGGTTTAAGATAATTTGGCTACCATAGTAAATTTAGTGAACGCTACTAAGCGGTGTCTTTATTAGTTTAAAGGCTAACGGGGGACGTTATTTACCAATCCCGTGCTGAGCTCCATAGGATAAGTTCTAAGGAGAAAGTGTAACGACTATCGGTGATGAGTGTAACCGAGTACAAGTAGAGATAAGTACTATTTGGAAGTGCGTAACTAGAGGCGAATTTTGCTATCTAGAAGATATAGTCTAATTAAAGGAGAATTTTAAATGAACTGTAAACAATGCGGAAAAGAAATTCCAAAAACGAATCAATTTAATATTAATTATAATGGAGAAAAGAATGTTGTGTGTGGTAAGCATTATGCACAATATCTAAAGTATAATCATTTTTTAGATAATAACCAGAAAACTTGTTTTGATAGAAATGAATATGAAGTTACTGAAGACGGGGTATGGATATATACTTTTAATAGAAATCAAGAGGTGTCTGGTAAATTCTTGATTGACAAAGAAGATTTGGAAAGAGTTATTATTCATAAGTGGAGATTTTGGAAAAATACATTTTATACTGGAACTTATAAACCAATTTCAATCCAAAGTTTCTTATTAAGCCCGCCGGCCAATAAATTGATTCATTATAAAAATAAAAATAAAAGAGATAATCGTAAGGAAAATCTTTATATAAATTGATTAAGTTTAAAATTCAAAATTAAGCAAATTACTCACATAAACATAGACAAACCATTCTCAACACCAGAGCAGGCTTGGAGAATGTTGAATGTTGTAGCTGAAAGTGGCGTTATTTACTTCGCTTTTAATACAGTAATGAGCGAATGTAAAAATAAGCACGTTTACTATGGTGATATTTGTCCAGAGTGCGGCGGCTCAACATTAGAGCAATATACACGAATAGTTGGTTTCATAACTCCAATAAGAACATGGAGTAAAGAGAGAAGAGAAGAATTCCCAAAAAGGAATTTCTTTGTAAGTGAAAATTTATAGAAAGAAGGGAATTAATGAAAATAAGCGGTATAGTTATAGAAGATTTTGTAAATTATAAAAAGCCATCTCTATTCATAGGTTTTCCAATGTGTGATTTTAAATGTCAAAAAGAATTTGGAGTAGCGTGTCAAAACGCTACTCTTATTAAACAAAATCAAGAGATTGAATTAGAAACATTAGTCCAAGTATATAATAATAATGAAATAACTCAAGCTATTGTCTTCGGTGGGCTAGAACCATTCTATGATCCTAAGGAATTATTGGAATTAGTTCAAGCATTTAGAGAAATAACTGAAGATGAAATCGTGATTTATTCTGGATATAACGAAAACGAAATTCAAGAAACCATAGAGGTTTTAAAAAAATATCCTAATATTATTGTTAAATTCGGTCGTTTTTGCGGTCGCAAAGAGAAGAATTATGATGAAAAAGAAGAGAAGATTACTACTTATATGCGTAAC
>CAYYEN010000128.1:4446-7442 GCA_964470795.1 uncultured Spirochaetaceae bacterium
AACTTCGTATTATAGCTATTAAGGATGCTGTAGAAGAGAAGAATTATGATGAAGTTTTAGGCGTAGAATTATCTAGTGGACAATATGCTAAAAAAATAAGTTAAAGGAGATTGTAATGAAATTCAAAATAAACGATGAAGATGAAGAGCTTGTTAAAAGTATTAAGAAAGGCTTGAAAGAAAATAAGAAGAAGTTTGGTAAGCCTTACTGTCCGTGCATACCAGAATATGCTTATACGGTAGCCAATGATGATGATTTAGTTTGTCCTTGTTTAGAATTTAGAATTGACGCCGGTGTTGGAGAAAAATGTCATTGCGGTCTTTATATTAAAACAGAATTATAATCACAGCTCATGGAAGAGTTTATCGAATTTTTCCAAAGAAAAAAGAAAAGGTAATTAAAAACAGAATATTATTTACAGCTCACACAGACTTTTTTGTTTATGTGAGCTTTCTTTTTAAAAACCTAGTTAAAATTATATTTCACAATAATTAGCACTAATCTGAAGTTGAGTTGTGTTGACTTGCTGCCGCAAATATGGTATAATAATAATACAATAAAATTTAAAGGAGTTAAAAATGAAAATAATACAAATTGATATTCTAGAAATAGAAAAAAGAATTGTTGCCCACCAAATAAATTAACTTGGAGTTCTTTAATTATTTAACGAATATTGAAAGGAATATAACAGTGGAAGGAAGTTTCTAGAATTATAGAAACTGTGGAAAAAGAGTTAAATATAGAGTTCTATATTTGCAAAAGAGAAGCTGATTAAGTTATATTGACTTGAGGCCGCAAATATGGTATAATAATAATATAATAAAATTTAAAGGAGGAAATTGAAATGAAAACTGAAATAAAGAAGAAAAAAGAACCACAGCGTTCTCTTAGGAATATTGTAAAATTAAAGGTTAAAGACGGACAAAGAGCTATGGATTATAGCTTTACCGTTAAGTTCTGGAACAAATTGTTGAGAGAAGGGAAGCTCTCAACTAAAAATAAAAAATGTACTGATGTTTCTTTAAGAGCTGCTATTAACAGGAACTGGGAGGTGTTAAATGCGGCCGCAAATAGTGGTGAAGTGGATGAAGAAACTCTGGGTTTGATACTAAGAAAGATTGAATTGTTAAAACCATTTATGACGAATGAATGGAAATCTTTCTATAAAAATTATGCTCAAGAGAGGTTGGCGGCAACAACGCCTGCAAACCAAGAAAAGCAAAGAAATGCTGAAAAAAGGAAATTGGAAAAACAAGCGTTAAGAAAACAACAATCTCAAAAATTATCTTAAGAACGGAGGACTAATTTTGAATTATAATCATGATAGTATAGTTTCTTTGGGGGCTGGCAGAGCCTTTAGAGAAAAGTTAGGAATGTACTTATCTGCAGACAAGCAAGAAGCCATCAATCTTGGACTGAGGGAATTAATAGTAAATGTCCAAGATGAATTTGAAGTATATAAACCAAAAGATCCAACACTTACAATCTCTCTAAATACAAAATTAAGGGAAATTATAGTGGAAGATAATATGAGAGGAATTCCGTGTGGTGTTAGAGCCGATGGAATGAACTCTCTTACGGCAGCATTTATGATACCACATAGTGGAGGTAAACATTCCGAGGGGGCTTATTCAAGTGCCATAGGAATCAACGGTTAGAGTATCCTGAGCCGTTGTAAAAGGACTTTAATTGCTGGAAGAGTCTTAGAGCCTAATAAACTACAACATAAAGAGTGATCTTAGGTGTGAACGTTTAAAAATTATTGGGATTGACTAATCAGCATCGAAGCATCTAATAAATTTTTATTAGATGAACGTTCAACGACTATTGAAAGTGAATTAATTAATAATATTAATATAAGTGTTTCACATATTAATCTTACATATTAATCATGAGTAAAGTAGGCTCAAGCGAGTCGAAATGGGTCTTTAAAAAGATATAGTCTAAACTTTATAGAAACTATAAAGCAGCACGCAATGGTGCGGGATTGGAGTAGCGAACCAATTTGAAATGTTTGGAAGGAGCAAAAATCGTCAACCACACATCCGAATGGTTGGAAGTTCAAGTCAAAAGAGAAGGAAAAATTCATTTCCAAAGATTTGAATCCAATGATGAGGGTGCATTTCCAGTTACCGAAGTTGAAATAAAGGGAAGCACAAATGAAACGGGAACGACAATTAAATACGTACCAGACGCTAAGGTTTATGGTGACGCATTTATAAACATCGAAAGCTTAAAAGAGATGTTAAAAGAGATGTCGTATTTTACAAAAGGGTTGAAAATAATCCTAAGTGTAGATGAAGAATATGTTGTAACCTTCTTTTCTAAGAATGGGCTAATTGATGGTTTATCTGGACAAAACCCTCTTTCAAAACCACTCCATTTTCTTTATGAAACTGAAGATTGTAAAGTTGAACTAGCCTTACAATGGGTTGCAAAGGGTGGGCAAATCAAAGGCTATGCCAATGGACTTCATATGAGAGATGGCGGTGCTTTTATGTCTGGGTTTAAATCTTCTTTAACTAGAAGTTTTAATTCTTTAATGAAAAAGAAATTTGGTGGCGACCAAATTAGAAGTATGCTAGACGGGTTCGTTTCAGTTAAAGTGAGAATGGGAGAGTTCTCAAACCAAGCTAAAACCGCTTTAGCAAATGCTGAGGCTAGAACAGCGACCTCGGCGGCTATATCTCAATTGCTAAAAGAATATTATGAATCTAATCAAAGTGTTTTAAATACAGTTGCTGAAATATTAACAAAATATGAAAAAGCAGAAAAGGCAGCTGAAAAGGCTAGAGAAGAAGTTTTAAATATAAATAAGGAAATAGGAAAGAAAAGGAAGCAGAAAATTATCGCTTCTGATAAATTAAAAGACGCCGAAGTACTTGGAAAAGATTCAATTTTATTAGTTGTGGAAGGTGATTCGGCGGGTCAAGCAGCTCTATTAGCAAGAGATACTAAAAAGTATGGTGTCCTAATGGCACAAGGAAAGTTTCTTA
>CAYYEN010000129.1:0-7435 GCA_964470795.1 uncultured Spirochaetaceae bacterium
ACTGGTGTTGGAGTGCTATATGGGAAATATAATTTATTAAATAAAATGATGCCAATAAAATTTGGGGGTTGGATGAATGAAAATTATGATAAAACTAATTTGAAACTTAGCAAAATCCCAGACAGATTTGAGGGAGGAACTAATAATATAGCTGGAATAATTGGATTTGGCGAAGCATTAAAATATATTAATAACACTTTCAAGCGATTCGATGTTCTTCCCTCGTTTTCGTATTTTGAGGAATACTCTTCGAATTACTTAACATTCGATGAATTGATATCGGGACTTTGGATCCTGTTATTGGTTTACCGAAATGTTAGTGATATCGATATTAAAAAAATACAAAAATGTGGGGTCGTAGACACAGTTGAGGTTGTTTCAGCTGGAGTAGGTGCACGGAAAATGAACATCGTTAAAATAAAATATTTCCACGATAAATATCGTGTTGAAATCGATATTGACGAGGACGAAAAAGAAATAGGAGAAGTGAACTAAAATGGAGAATATTAAAAAGGAAATTAAATTAAGCTCGAATATAGCAATTCAGAAAAAATACGGATTAGATGGTATCAACCAATCTACTTATACAAGTAATATCTATGACGAAGCACAAACAGTTGCTAAATTACGAAGCTCATTTGAAATATTAAGTAATACGATCGGTAAAACAATGGGACCATACGGATCTACTATTTTACTCGAACAACAAGAAGATTATCCGCTTATTACTAAAGACGGTAAGGACGTTTTTGATCATATTAGGTTTAATGATAACGTTGCTCACATTGTATGGACAATTGTTAAAAGAGCTATCGGTTCTCAAGCAAGAGGTGTTGGTGATGGTACAACTTCTGCAGTTGTAGTTGCGAACAAACTTTATCAGAACTTTATCGATGCATTATCTGACAAGAGTAACCCGTTATCTAAATTATCACCAAAGGATATTCTCGATATAAATAAATATATTGTTGCTAAATTAAAAGAAGGTATACAAAAAAGAGCATTAAAAGTCAGTGATGACTATGATGAAATAGCAGAAATTGCCGCTGTATCATTTAATAACGATAGAAAAGTCGGCGAATTTATTCGTGATATATATCGTAAAACAGGTTCAGAAGGCTATATATCAACATATATTAAACCACACAATCATTTAGAACACGAAGTAGAATTCGTAAAAGGTTTCGAATTAGAAGGCGCTTCACCAACATCGAGAGAGTTTTTAACTTTCGCTGATGCTGAAAATGAGAAAGTAGTTTATAACGATAAACCGCTTGTATTCATGGTGGACGGAATTATGACTGCTCCATTAATCAATACTTTCTTAAATATATATATTCCGAAATACACACTAGCACCAAAAGGACAAAAACCGTTAGATATATTATTCATCGCAAGTGATTACGATAGTAAAGTTAAAGAGTTCTTATTATCGATAAGAAAAAGAATGGCGACACCATATCAGCAAAATCAAGGTATGGAAATCGGATCATTTATTGCAATCGACTACAGTACAATGTCTCCAGAAAAGAAATTATTATTCTCAGACTTATCAGTAGCTTTAGGAACAAAAATTTTCGATCCACAAAAAGAAACTCATGTCGATATTCTAAAAAATCCAGATATTTATTTCGGGGTTGCAGATCGTATCGAAGTGTCTCCTTTTTCAACTAAAATCATGGTTCCTGAAGATTCATATTTCAAGAAAAACGACAAACAATATGTTTTAGATGCTCGTGATAAATTATTATTAGATATCAGAAACAGTATCGATGATTTAGAGAAATCAAGCACAATGGACATAGAAGAGGAACGTGGTATCGAAGTACTTAAGAGAAGACTTAATCGTCTAACCCAATATAGTTCTGCAGTCATTGATCCAGGTGGATCTTCACTAGATGTTAGAGCAAGTGACGAGCGACTATTTGAAGATGCGATATTAAGTTCCAAGAACGCAATCAGATACGGTTATATTTCCGGTGGTTTCTTAACTGCTTCAAGAATAATTAACGAAAGTAATTTTATCGATGGAGTAGTTGAAGGTATAGAGCAAGAATTCCCATGGTTATCAAACATTGGTTTAGACATGTCCACTCTGGTAGATGAATTCCTAAAAGCATTAAACAATAGTTATTTAGAAGTTTACCGAAAAGTTTTAAAAAATGCAGACGTATTATCAGATGACGATATCGAAGATATTATTTATAATTGTATTGATCAAAATAAATTCTATAATATCAAAGAAAGAAAGTTAGTTCATGAATCAGAAAATACAATCATTAACCCAGTTAACTTAGACCTTGAAATTCTCGAAACTATTTCGAATATCATGATGTTACTAATCAACACGCAAATTGTTATTAGTCGTGGTTCGAATAGAACAGAGGAAGGACAAAAATACATTTAATAAGAAAGAGGTGGTTTAAATGGCAAGACCTATTCCAAAATTAAAGCATCAACAACACATAAGTTTAGATCAACTCTTAAAAAACCCTCTCGGCAAATATTCTGCCAACGTTATCAGGCGTTCATATGCTCGATCAAGTATGCAGATATTTTACTGGAACCTAATGAGAGATTATCGTCACGCTGTTTCTGTCCAAGGGTATAATGTAGATAACAGAATATTCTTTATCATTATGGTTCCTTCCGAGGCTTATAAATGAAATAAAACAAGATATACAGTTATAATTGAATTTATGAATGATCCAAGTTTTAATCGACCATTCATTCATCGTGATGTTAAATATTATAGTAACTCACCGAACTATCAGTTCACTTACGAGTATGTCTTATATCATCGAGGATTGATACCAGACTCATTAACTCCTTTGCTTTCAGATATTGCAATCAATAATGCTCCGAATATTCGAAATCCCCAACAAACACTTGGTTTCGAAAAGAGCCTCTATTCAGGTGCACGGATCTTACACGAAGGTCCTTACTTGACCAGATTCTATATCGACAACAAACTAAAGAAAATAACGGCAGCACAATGGTCTTCGATGACGGCAAACGTTCCATCGGCAGATGATCTAATTCCATTCTTAAGAACTGGTATGAGAATAAAATCTCAAGAAAACAAACACTCAAGAAAGAAAATGACTTCTGCTGAATTGAAAACAGCAAAAGAATCAGTTAAGAAACAATCAACTCATATTATAGATAAGAAATCCAAGCTTGCTAAAAAAGCAAAGATATCGATGAGGTCCGTCAAGTCCAAAAAAAATAGATTTAATAGATAAGAGGAGAAATTAAATTTGATTTCTTCTTTTTTTGTCTAATAAAAAAATATATATTATATATTGGACTAAAGAAGAGATATATGATAAAATATTAGATAGGAGGTAATTCTCTATGTCAAATAAGAAACGAAACATATACAAAGTTTCGCCGTCTTTGTTGAATAGTTACTTGAATATGAAAAATAAAAAGTACCCGGATTCAACAGAGTCATTTATGAATACACTGAATAGAATCCCACTGAAGATGAACTATTTCCTGGAGCGAGGAAATGATTTCGAGAATAGAGTAACGAAATACAAATCCGAACCGTTCCACGAAGTCATCAAAGATTGTGATACTCAAGTGTATGTCGAAAAGATGATCAGTCTACCAGATGAATCTTTCGATGTTAAGATATTAGGGTTTGTCGACTTTGTATCCAAGGACAGAAAACTTGTCTATGATACAAAGCGAGTGAATTACTGGAATGATGAAAAATACGATGCATCAGTTCAACATGATTTCTACATGTGAGCAATTCCAGAAAGTGAGACATTCTATTACCTTGTCGGAGAAGGTAAAAAATGAATTTCTACAGGATATTACCAAGTAGAGTATCCTAAATTAAAGGACGAGGAAACGGAAAAACTATTCCGAGACCTGATATCCGAGTTTCTAACATTTCTAAAAGATAACGATCTATTAGATATTTATAAGAAAAATTATCATGCAACAAGAAAGAAAAATAAAAAAGATAAAGCAAAAGGAGATGATAAATAATGTTATTTACAAATGACACAGATTTTTTCTATATTAATTTTGAAAAATGAAATAACAGATTTATACAAGATACACATATTAATTCATTTAATCTAACCGGTAGAACTCAGTATAAGAACATGAATAATAATAAAGTCAAAAAGGGTAATAGAGCAAACTATGTTTCGACGTATTTCGAATTAATGGAATACATTCAGGAAAAAGATAAAGAGAAAAAAACAGAGAATTATAACTTAGTTATGAATTACTTTTATAGTGCTAAAGTATATTTGGATAAGGCC
The DNA here is from genome assembly GCA_964470795.1 of uncultured Spirochaetaceae bacterium. Lineage (GTDB taxonomy): Bacteria > Spirochaetota > Spirochaetia > Sphaerochaetales > Sphaerochaetaceae > Bullifex. The sequence goes on from CAYYEN010000129.1 coordinate 4,287, forward strand.
ATCTCTGATTTTACAGTTTCTGATAAACTAACAGAAGATTACGAAACCTACGAAAAAGATCTATATAGAATTTTCGAAAGACTACTCGTAGTTAAAAATTCAGCTGGTATTAATCTTAGAAGTACAATTGTTAAGCTTCTTCGAGAAATGATCACGGAAAAATATAAGGAATACGGAGATAATTTAAAAACTCCGAACGTTGTTAACCCAGAGCTTTATGTTAGTGATGAGTTGATGATCGACCTTTATATTTTCGGATACATCCAACGATTATTAATTCCGTTCGTATCTCACTGGATCGATACATTCAAAGATAAACGTGATAAAGTCGATAGTGATGATCCGTTAAACGTTGTTCTAACTAGAATTTGGACTTATGTTCTCGACCTTACTTTCTCGAAAACAAGGAAAGAAAGAATAGAAAACAAAATACAAAAGAAGATAACAGCGGTAGTTACATTAAGAGAAATGAGAAACCCACAGTTCTTTAAATTATGGAGCAGACAAGGTTTCGACAAAAACAACATGATGTTAATGGCTTATGAAGACTTTATGTTTAAGGCACTATTTAAGATTATCTTATCACCGAACGAAAGATCTAAAGGTCTTGGATTCATTGACGGAGTTATTAATAACCGAGTTAACTTGATTTTCGGAGATAGAATTAAAGAAGGCGAATCTATCCAAGTCATCCTAGAGAACAAAGGTTCCGGAGATAACCGAAGAAGAATCGACTCAGAAACAAGTCATAACGATGAAGATTCAGAATACGAATATATCGATCGAGGTATCGATGAGTTCCGAGCAGATGATCGTGTAGAATCATTATTTAGATTAGACGACGGTATCTTCGACTCGTTAAGATCTGAGACAATCAACCAGGTTCTATACAGTGACGGAAAACATTCGTTAAGACACAAACTAAGAATCACCGATGAAGATCTAGAAGGATACGAACAATACAACTATTCAAGAACAAGATTACACACTTATGTTATGAATATAGTACTCGGTTCAGTCATGGATCTAAGTCTATTACAATCTGGAATAAAATCAAGAGAATACGAACAATCGATGATTTTCATTTATTCGTACTTGAAGAAACATAAATATCATACATTATTAGAAGTTCTAGAAAATAGCGACTTATCTGAAGTAACTAAATTCATTTCGAATTCAAAAACAGAACAACTAGCGATGAATATTAAAGAGACTCAATTACACCGAATCATAAAACAACTATACAGCGAACAACTAAGTTTTAGTGATAAAGACCGAGTGTTCGATTATGTTCTTCGTATTTGTGGAAGTGTTGGCGAGAATCAATTAAAACGATATATTTCAGACGTAGAAGAAAAGGTCAAAGAAGAAAGAATTAGCTTGATCGATCTTGCAAAAGATTTAATGAAACTAATTATTTCATTCAGTAATTAGTAAGAGGTGGTGTTATGTCAACCAAAACATTTAGTCAGATAAGATTAGAACAGGCTATAAATTTAATTATTGATGACGATACACCTATTAGAGAAATATCGATAAGATGTCCGTATTGTGGTGACTCGATAAAGAATCCTAATTCAACTCACTTAGGGGTTAAGTTCGGTCACCCTTCGATTTATCATTGTTTCAAATGTAATGCTTCAGGTATTGTTGCGACAAGATTTTTGAAGGATATGGATATCGATAAAGCAATTATAAAGAAGTATGTTAAATGGGCTAAATTACACAGATACGATCCAGGTCCAATAATTAGGGAAGTATCGTTTAATAACAATAAAGAGATTTATGACTTCCCGTTTTATAATACTTCAAATCAATATAAGTACTTAACCGAGAGATTCGGAGTTGAGTTTACCGAGGCAGATTTGGAGAGATATCGAGTAATTCTGAATCCAAGTCACTTTGTCAATCGGCTAAATTCACAAGGTAAAGAAATAAAAACCAAGATCCGATTAAATAATTACATCGGTTTTCTAACCCAAGACGGTAACCAAGCGGTATTCCGAGCGATATATCCAAACATCGAACCTAGATACTATAATATGGCGATCGAGGAAACTGAATATCGTAAGTTATATGTGCTTGATACCGAAGTGGACATTAAAGCGGAATCGTTTAATTTTATATTAACCGAAGGTGTATTTGACTTAATAGGTGTTTATGAGAAATTCTTTAAAGGTAGTAACGCAAACAATAATTTATTTGTAGCAGCACTCGGTAAAAGTTTCGATGAGCCTATTAATAGACTTATTCGAAGTGGTTTTCTTAATTTTAATATCATGCTATATGCAGATAGTTCAGAAGACATCAATATCGAATTCCTAAACGATATTTTCAAGAACGATTATATCGAAGAAATATTACTAGTTAATAATATCCATGAAGGCGAAAAAGACTTCGGGGTAAATCTGGCTAATATTACTGAAAAGGAAACAGTGATTAACCGACGTGTTTTAAAACAGATGAATATAGAATACAATAAAAAGAAGGAATAACACCTTCTTTTTTTATCTATTTTCTTAAATATTTCTGAACTCTTTGATATATGTTTTCGGAATTATCCTTTTCCTCGTCGACTTCGTTTTTAACATCAATGTCTTTTTCTTTAGCGAGTTCTTTTTTTTCTCTTGTTGTAAGTTCTGGTTGTAGATCGATTATAACATCGTTTTCAGCAGAGGTCTTTAATTCTCTTAGGATTCCTTGAACTTCTCTTTTATGGTCGTCGTTTAGTTTTTCTAACGATGCTTTATAAACAGTGTTCATTTGTTCGAATAACCCTTCTACTTCAGTAACAACATCTTCTAAACCGGAATTATTTGAAATCTTTCCTAGTAACTCATCAAACGACACTACAGTTCTAGCCAATAGGATCGAATAATTCTTTCGGTAATTATCATCTGTTTTAACAAGTGTTGTTTTTTCTGTTTCAGGAGCTTCGTTGATTATCTCGTAAAACTCTCTTAGTAATTTACTCATATTATTCACCTACTTCTTTTCCTGTTTAATACGTTCTTTATTAAATGAATTTAATGAGTCTCCAATAATTTTATAAGCATCAGCTCACGCTCTTTTAACTTTTTTCAAGTCAGCTCTATTACCTTTTTTAGCATTAGAAAGTTCAGAAGATTTAATATTTTTAAAATTCTCAA
>CAYYEN010000130.1:0-7434 GCA_964470795.1 uncultured Spirochaetaceae bacterium
CACGCCCGGGCAAAGAAGGAATATACAATATCCTCATCATGGAGGAAGTGCAGACCATAATCGCGTGTGGTGCTGGAACTGTTACCAAGAGAGTTTACGGCGATGGCAGAATCGAGCGATGTGATAATGTGAAGGATGTTGCCCTATATATCGATAAAATCGATGAAATGATAGAGCGTAAACGTAATTTATTTGCTGATTAATAAGCTGATTTTCAATTAAATATTATTGAGATTGAGACCGGATTTTAGTCCATAAAAAAAGCTAAAGTCCAACATTTGTCCAACGAATTTTTTTGCAATGGTACATCATAATGCAACATAATGCATTTTTGATAGCAGTCCAACAAAAATATCAGAGTCTAAATCTCAGATACCACAAAGGGCGTTTCGAAACAACTCGGAACGCCCTTTTTATGCGCCTTTGAGAGGATTTCTTAGTCCAACAAATAGCACATTTGGGAACAGTCAATTTAGTACGGAAGGAGTAATCCAATGAATATTACAGCGATAGGAGCATGCGATGATTTTCACATAGCCTCTATAAGGTGGGACGAGCCTAAAGGAGGGATTGATGAGATGGTAAAGATCAGGCTGCAGGGAACAACAAATGAAATCAAGCGAATGAGACGCGTGATTGAAAGAAACAGAAGCTTGGAAGTTCGAAGCGTATCTGAGGTATTTGCAAATAAAGGAACCAAGAAATATTTTCGCCAGTATATGGATGTCAGTTTTGACCCAAAGAAAAAAGTAGAAGAGTAAAGGAGATTTGAGGCTATGAGTAAAGTAATCGCAATTGGAAATAACAAGGGTGGTACATCGAAGACAACCACCTCAATTAGTTTGGCAGGAGCGCTTGCCAGTAAGGGGTACAAAGTTCTATTAATTGATGCCGATCCACAGGCTAATGCAACAGAGGCTTGTGGATTTGAGAATCCGGATGAATTGGATGTAACTCTTGCAACAATTATGGAAATGCTTATTGATGATGAAGAATTGGAACCAGGAATAGGAATATTACATCATGAAGAAGGTTTTGACTTGATGCCATCAAGCATTGAATTATCTGGTATAGAAGTTTCTCTTGTAAATGTTATGAACAGGGAAAGAATTCTAAAAGACTATATCACTATGGTTTCACCATTTTATGATTTTGTTCTTTTGGATTGCATGCCATCACTTGGCATGATAACCATAAATGCCTTTGCATGTGCCGATAGCGTGCTTATTCCGGTGCAGGCGGCATATTTACCGGTGAAGGGCTTAGAACAGCTTATAAGGACGATTTCAAAGGTTAGAAAGCAGATTAATCCTAATCTTGAAATTGAAGGGATACTCATGACTATGGTGGATGGAAGAACCAATTATGCAAAAGAAATTATGGAACTAGTAAAGGATGCATATGGCAATCATGTAAGGATATTTGAGCAAAGTATTCCGTTATCTGTAAGAGCTGCGGAAACATCTGCAGAGGGTGTAAGTATTTTTAAGCATGATCCAAATGGAAAGGTAGCTATGGCATACAATTCTTTGGCTGAGGAGGTGCTTTCATGAGTGAGAAGTTATCAAGTGGTCAGAAAGCCAGGTCAAAGGTACATAGCTTTGATGATTTATTTAATACATCAACAGATATGGGTTTTGGACACAGTGTCCAAAATGAGAAATATCATGTGGAAGAAATAAATCTTTCAGAAATGCATGAATTTCCAAATCATCCATTTCCGGTGGTAGATGATGATGAAATGGCAGAACTTGTTGCCAGCATTGGGGAGCATGGCGTTTTACAGGCTGCAGTTGTAAGAAGTGATCCTTCAGGTGGCTATCAGATTATATCTGGACATAGAAGACACATGGCCTGTATGAAATTGGGCTATGAGAAAATGCCGGCAGTAGTTGTTGAAATGGATGATGAAGATGCTACAACCTGCATGGTAGATGCAAATTTTAGTCAAAGAAAAGAAATTCCCATTTCATGTAAGGTTAGGGCATATAGGCAAAAATTTGATGCGCAGAAGAAAAAAGGCAAAATTACAGCTACATATGATGAACTGGGTGAAGCTGCAGGAGAAAGCGGTAAAACAGTCCAGAGGATGCTACGGCTTTCGTATTTATCGGATGAATTATTAGATTTGATGGATGTTGGAAAGCTTGGAGTAGTTCAGGGAGTATCGATTTCATATCTAGATGAAGACGATCAGCAACTTGTCCTAGTGGCTATTGAAGATACTCAGGTCAATATGAATAAGGATCAGGCTCAAAAGATTAGAGAACTGGGTGAATCGAAAAGCCTGAACTTAGAGGTAATCCGGATGCTTCTTACGGATAAAAAGAAAAAGGAGCGCAAATATACAATGAAGTCGGATATTATCAGTCGCTATTTTGAAGAAGATGCAACTGATGATGATATAGAGCAGGTAATTGTAATGCTCTTGGAGAAATGGAAGGAAGGTGTACGTAATGGCTGATGGTTTTTTCAGAAGCAAACAAGGTTATACCGTTGTTCAAAATGCTGTTACGCGTGATAAAAATATTTCATTAAAAGCAAAGGGGCTGTATCTGGTGATACAGTCCAACATTACAATGCCTGATAAGAAATGGCTCAAAAGTGAATTCCTTAATATGGTACCAGAAGGAAAAGCTGCCTTTGATAGTGCCTGGAATGAGCTTAAAAATAATGGTTATTTACATGTGCATACATATTCCAATGGGAAGAGTTTTACATACGAATATGAGTTATTAAATGAGCCTGTAGAAGGTCCTCATACCTTTTACTACAATTCCAAAGGTGAGCTTTCAAGTACGAATCTTGATAGAGCAGCCAAGAAAAATGATAGCAAAAAAGAAGATTCAGATGGGGTAACTTTAGAAGAAACCCAGGAAAATCAAGGGGTTCGCCTATATACCGATTTCCGGTGTATCGGAAACCAGTCTATCGGAAACCAGGTAAACGGAAACCAGTGTAATGGAGACCATGATACCGGAAACCGTGCAAACGGTAATGGGGGCAATAATAATAATCCCTTAAATATAAATCCTAATAAGAATTATTTTAATATAAATACTTCTATCAAATCCTATCCATTTAGTGAAATACATAGTTCACAGGAAAGCCAGATGGGATCTGATGGGATGGACGACTGTGATGTATATATGCAAATCATAAAAGAGAATGTTAATTATGATGAGCTAATGAGACACAGAGATCATGAAGTAAGGGAACGTTATGATGAGCTTTATCAGCTTATTTGTGATGTTGTATGTGTTCCAAGAAAGACGGTTCGTGTTAATGGTCAGGATTATCCTTATCAGCTTGTTAAAAGCCAGTTCTTAAAGCTTAAACAAGAGCATTTACAGTATGTTGCAGAATGTTTGAAGGATAATTATACCGAGGTTAGTAACATAAGGGCATATTTGATTACAGCACTTTACAATGCACCTTCAACTCTCAAGAATCATGAAGCTCAGGATTTTAGAACTGAAACACATTCGGAATATAAGTCAGAATTTGATTATGAGCATGCTCGAAGAATGAAATTAAGTAGTGAAATGCGAGATCAGGGAGTACCACTTGGAGAAAGAATAAAGATCTTTGAGGCACCTTATCCAGGAGAGGAATCATAGCGAATGATAAAAATAATAACAAATACAATTCAGCTGGGAATCATCGTTGTATGGGGAATTACCTGCTACTACATCTGCAAAAGCGAAGATGGATTTCAATACTTCATCTACTGGATTATTATGGGGTTCCCATTTGGGTTTCAAAAATTAAGAATGCTGCTGATTCCAAAAGGATTTGGAATTGCCGGCGAAATAGGAGTATTTGCACTTGATGCCATTGTAGCAGGTCTTATAGGTGGAATATTTCTGGTTAAGAAAATAGTAGTAATCATGGCTGATTATATAAGAGCAATTGGAAAGATAATCAGACCAACATAAAAAGGGAAAGGATATTTATGGATTCATTAAATGATGTAAAAAAAGTAATGCAGGAAGAAATTGAAAAAGGTAGAGCTACACCAATGACATTTGAAAAGATGGTTTTAGATGAAACATCCTATCAATCGATCATATCAGAGGAAAAGCTGAAGGAAGTACTTAATTATCTGCTTAGGCTATCAGAATACAGAACAGGAATGGCAACAGTTATGAATAATGTCTATTTGGATTTAAGAAAGCCAGGCAGTTCTCCTCAGTTCTGCAGAACAAAATCTGCCATGGATAGAATGCTTATTGATATGGGAGCACTCAAACGAGTTAAGAAGGTGGCACCTTTTTATGATGGGGACTGTGTAATCGAAGATGCAAAATGTTATTTTTCTGTTCCTAAGGATGTAATAGAAAAATGTAAGATGAAATACAAAGGTGAAGACGCATATGGGCTTATTTTATCGAATAAATTCATTATGGGGCTACATTGTATATGTGAAGCTGCCAGAGCCGAATATGCAGTGGATATGACAATTACAGAGACTGATTCTTCATATATGAAGGCTATGGCTCTTTATAATATAAAAGAAGTGATATTCCAGTGCTTATTACTGGATGATGTTAAGGAAGAAGATGGAATGATTGTAGCTAGTCTATATACGATTTATGTTTTGGAATAAGTTTTGGACACTGTGTCCAAATAATATAAATAATGCTAGCGTCCGATATATCATGTAAGGTAAGATAACTTTAGAACGATTAACTTCCGATTTGTCGAGCTACTTAGTGAAAAAAATTTTTTGAAAAAAGTATTGACTCCGACGTTACGTAATAGTTTATGCTGAAGTCACCAAGTTAAGGGAGGAAATAATAATGATGACAGTGCATGAAGTGAGTAAGCTTGCCGGAGTGAGTATACGCACTCTACAATATTATGACAAGATCGGTCTTTTACATCCGACGGGATATACCGATGCAGGCTACAGACTGTATGACGATACAGATTTGGAGCGCCTTCAACATATTCTGCTGTTTAAGGAATTGGAGTTTCCTCTGAAAGACATTAAGGCAATTATCAATAGTCCTGATTTTGATAGAAGTAAAGCCTTAGAACAGCAAATAGAGTTGCTAAGGCTTAAGAAGGAACATATTGAGAACTTGATGAACTTTGCACTTGGAATCAAAATGTTAGGAGTGAAACATATGGATTTTAAGGCTTTTGATAGAAGCAAACTGGACGAATATTCCAGACAGGCAAAGGAATTGTATGGCAATATGCCAGAATACAAGGAGATGGAAGAAAAGCAAAAGAATCGAACTGAAGAGGACGAGCGAATTATAGCAGATAGATTTATGCTTCTGTTTAAAGAAGCTGGCGAGATGAAGAATATAGATCCGGCTTCTGCTGATGCTCAGAATCTTGTAAAGAGAATACAGGACTATATTACAGAAAACTTATATACATGCACAAATAAGATTTTGCGCGGATTAGGGAAAATGTATTCAGGCGGTGGAGACTTTACAACGAATATCGATTCATATGGCGGAGAAGATACAGCCATCTTCGTAGCAAATGCGATAGAAATCTATTGTGATAATGCAGAGTAAAATTGAAATTTACGAACAAACCTAATTGAATATATTATAGCGATATGAGCAGTTGATTTAGAGATAAGTCAGCTGCTTTTTTATTTTATGAAGGGAGTGAATAATTATGAGGCAGGGTACAAGGGAGTATAATGAAATGCTTATCCGGGTCCTTGAAGATGATCCTGGAGGCAACAAAGAGAAAATTGAGCGCCTAAAGAATATAGGTGGTCTCATGCTACTTACAGATTATGTTTTATTAAAACTGGATCGAGTAGTATATGAAAAACACAATAGTGATTTTAACAGCGATAAGGGCAGTTGATTTATTAGTAAATGATAAGTCGGCTACCCTTTTTTGCGTTAAAAAATAAATCTTGGACACAGTGTCCAAAAGTAAAGGAGGTTCTCACAATGAGAAAAAAGGTACTTATTGTAACCGCTTCTGTAGTTGCAGGAGCTGCAGCACTTATGGCATTAGGGCGTTATATCAAAGGTCCTCGTTGTTTGTTTGAAGATGACGAAGAAGAGGAATATGAGCCTGATGAAGAGTTTCATGTAGATTTAGATGAAGGAACACCGGATCCATTGGGAAACAAAAGATGCAGAATCTATGACGATGTGTCGGTTTTAGTGGACCATATTGATGATCTCTTCGAGTACTGCAGGAACAAATAATTATGATATTTATCACTTTTACGAATTCAATCTGGAGCCAAGAATATAGTAGACCAATAGTCCAGGAATTGAATCGAAAGAAGCTGATTAAATATAGAAAGGGGCACTATGAACGATGAAGTAAATCGTGAGGTCACTAATAAGACCACGGCACTTGTTTTTCGTGCCAGTAAGCTTACCGGTGATACTCTGGCGAAAGCTATGAAGGCTTACTTAAATCATCGGAAACAGGCCTCTCAAGGAGAGCCGGTTCACGGAAAGATGAAAGTGAGTGAACTGGTGGGTCAAGGTCAGGGAGCATCATCTATTGAAGTAACTGATAATAATATTCGGTCCTTTGAAAAAGTCGCTAAGAAGTATAATGTTGACTTTGCTGTTAAGAAGGACAAGACAGTTGATCCACCAAAATACATGGTTTTCTTCAAATCGAAGGATACGGATGTAATATCCCAGGCCTTCAAAGAATTTGTAAAAGTTAATGAGAAACAGAAATCAAAAGTTTCAGTACGACAGAAGCTTAAGACCTTCAAGAAGACGATTGCTCAGAACAAAAATAGGGAGCGAACCAGGGATAAAAATAAAAACAGAGGACAAAGCTTATAGGCTATGGCAAGTATAGTTGAAGGTATAGCCAAAGATCTTAAAAATATCCCTAAAACAATCAAGAGTAAGACAAAATCCATGGAGCCGAAAAAGGTAATTCTTAAGGTACTGCCATATGTGATATTTGGATATGTGGCAGATAAATTTGCCTATGGATACAGGGTAACACCTGGAAACGCAGCACTTAACAGGCTGATGGATTCACTTAGTAATAACACAGCTTTTATGAATCCGTTACCGAGCTTACATCCTATGGATCTTTTAATAGGTGCAGCTGTAGGTATTGGTATGAGAGCGATTGTGTATTTCAAAGCAAAGAATGCTAAGAAATTCAGACATGGTGAAGAATATGGTTCAGCCAGGTGGGGAACACCTAAGGATATTGAACCATATATGGACAAGGAGAATTTTGAAAATAATATTCTACTTACATCCACGGAAAGACTTCAGATGAATGGACGACCAAGCAGCCCTAAGTTTGCACGTAATAAAAATGTGCTAATTATAGGTGGTTCTGGTTCCGGTAAGACAAGATTTTTTGTAAAACCGAACCTGATGCAGATGCATTCTTCATATGTTGTTACTGACCCGAAGGGTTAGATTTTAAGAATACAGAGAAAATAGGTCATTAAAAAAT
>CAYYEN010000131.1:0-7409 GCA_964470795.1 uncultured Spirochaetaceae bacterium
AACGTTATCAACTGCCTTAACACCACCATCATAGATTTTACAAATGTTTTTAAGTTTAACTGTGGACATGTAATCTCCTTTTGATTTGTTAACTTAATGTTCTTATATTTTTGAACTCCTGTCAAAGAATAATCAAGAAAAAAAGAGTAAATTTGGCTTGAAAAGGGTTAAAAACTGTGTTTTACTGACTATATAAATAAAAACAGTCAAAAAGGATAATATAATGCCTAAAACATATTCCCAAATTGAAAAAACTAATATTGTTCGAGAGCTAAGAAGAGCTGCAGGAGATGCTTTATTTAAATATGGAGTTAAACGTACAAGTGTAGATTATCTAGTTGAAGAAGTGCATATTCCGAAAGGCACGTTCTATCTTTTTTATTCTAGCAAAGAAGCGCTCTTTTTTGATGTCTATACTAATTTCTTTAAAGAGACGGAAGAGCATTATCTAGAGAAGCTTCAAGAACTAGATGAGAACAAGATTGTAACTAACTTGACGAAAATTTTTTCTGATATTGTGTTTGATTTCTACCAAAAGGGGATTTATAGATTTTTTGATGATGAGAACAATGCCATCATTATGAGAAAAATCTCTGATGAGGATAAAATTAACAGCGCTGATGAAGTAAACAATATGGTTGAGAAAATCTTAGCCTACTTTTTTATCGATGATAAAGCAGATATCGCTCGTTTTATATCCGCCTTACAAGCAATTCTTTATTCACTGCCTTTAGCTCATAAACTCCCTAATATGAAACAAGCCCTCATACTGTTAATAAGAGGGCTTGTGCTTCAGCTAGTTGGTGAGTGATTATTCTTTATCGCTCTTATCTTCTATTGCTTTTTCATCAGAGTCTTCAAGGGTAAGGACTGTTTCTACAATTCTATGGTCAATTATAGAGGTCACGGTGATGGCGATATTACCAAAATGGACGGTAAACTTTTGTCCATCTTTTGGAATCGTATGAAGGGTTGAGAGTACTAAACCACCAATAGTATCGTAGCCCTCATCTTCTGGTAGGGTGATATCTAATTCTTCCATCACATCTTCAAGTGGTGTATCCCCTTGAATGTGATAGCGGTTATCACCAATCTTTTCAACATCAGGTTTCTCTTGTTTATCGTATTCATCGTAGATATTGCCAACAATTTCTTCAAGTAAATCTTCAAGGGTAATAATACCAGAAGTTCCACCATATTCATCAATAACTACTGCAATATGTACTTTACTTTTCTGCATATCAGAAAACAGCTGATCTGCTTTGATAGTCTCTGGAACAAAATAAGGAGCTCTTAAAAGCTCTTTCAAGCTCTTCTTGTGCTCTTGAGTCAAGTTGATCAAGAACTCACGCGAGTTTAAAACTCCTAAGATATTGTTAATATCATCTTCATAGACAGGAAATCGAGAAAGACCTGAGGACTGTATTGTTTCAAGAATCTCTTTATCGGTATCTGTGATATCGAAAGCAATGATATCTGATTGTCGAGTCATGATTTCATAAACTGAACTATCATTGAATTCAAAGATATTTTGAATCATAGTCTTTTCATCTTCTTCAATCGTACCAGATTGCCCTCCTACATCAACCATAAGACGAATATCATCTTCTGATACTTGATCATCATTAGCTTCGGTTTTTAAGTGAAGAATCTTTAAGATGATATTAGTTGAGCAACTGATTAACCAAATGAGAGGTTTAAAGACTACCGATAATACAGTTATAACACCAAGAGAGAACTTAGCAACTGCTAAGGCCTTTTGTTGTGCTATACGCTTTGGTACCAATTCTCCAAATACTAAGGTAAAGAAGGATAGAATAACGGTTATTATGATAACGGCAAAACTATCGAGCACGGAAACAGGTATGGAGGTTAGACCCCATTCTTGAAATTTGGCAACTAAAGGGGTAGATAAAGCGTTTGCCGCAAAAGCTGAGCCTAAGAAGCCTGCAAGGGTTATACCAATTTGTATTGTCGATAAGAACTTTGACGGGTCGACTACCATTTTGATAAGCTTACCCGCTTTCTTATCACCTTCTTCTTCAAGGCGTTTTAGTTTATTTGTGTTGAGAGAAATAACTGCAATTTCGGTTCCGGCAAAGAACGCGTTAAGTAAGATAAGAACTACTTGTAATAGGAGTTGTCTAGGCACTGAAACCATAATAAACTCCTTCTTTGAAAAATATCACCTTTAAGTGATAACAATAACCAAGTGAAATTAGGCTTGTACTGCCAGGGTCGTCCACAATTTAATCCTTTGCACAATATAATGCATTTAAAGCTGTATATATTAGATATATAATATAGATAATATAAATTGATGTTTTACGCGTCAAGAGATTTCATCTTTTGCTTTCACTCCTTTAGCGATTTTTTATAGAAAACCATCGGTTTTTATATTTAACTTCCTTAAGTATATTCGAAAGATAATTATTTATAAATTAAATTTTAGGCATTTTTTGGTAATAACTTTAAATAGTGCATAAGAATATTGATCTTATAATAAATATTTTATTCTATTAGAAAAAGGAAAGTGATAAAAAAAGTGAATTTTTGTTTGTTTCGTACTTTCTTCATGATATAATCTAATTATCAAATCATTAGGAGGTTGAGTATGGACATCCAAGAATTGACAAAAATAAGTCCGATTCGCGTCTTTGAAGAGGCTATCAATGGTGGCCTAGGAAGAGGTAATTTGGGAGTTTTAGTTTCCCGCCACGGTGTTGGTAAAACAGCATGTTTAGTACATATTGCTACAGACAAACTCTTTAGAGATGAAAATGTTATCCACGTTTCTTTTTCTGGGAATGTTGAGCACGTTATTAATTGGTACAAGGAAGTATTTAGAGAAATAAGTGAATTAGCTAGCTTAGATGATGCTGCAATGATTTATAATAGCATTTTAGCTAATCGTGTAGTTATGAATTTCTCACAAGAACAAGTATCTATTGATAAAGTGTTAGCAAGTTTAAAATCTTTAATTGAACAAGGTTCCTTCGTTGCTGATACTGTTCTATTTGATGGTTATAAACTAACACTCGCTGATCAAGAAGATATCGTTAAAATTAAGAAGTTTGCTCAAGAGATGAATTTAGAGATTTGGTTCTCTGTTTCTCCTGTTAGAGCAGAAGTTGTTTATGATGAGTATGGTGTTCCAAATACTTTAGAAAAGTATTTAGATTTAATTGATGTGCTCGTAGCGCTTAAGTATAAAGAGGATTTAGATAAAGTTCTCATGACTGTGGTTCGTGCCCATTCTAAGAAAGTTGAAAAACCAATGCAGGTTTGTTTGGACCCTAAAACAATGTTAATCACACAGTGATGTTCATACTAAGACAATATAAAAAGCACTCTTCGGGGTGCTTTTTACTTAGTCTATTAAGATAACTACTTCTGCTGCTATTGCGTCTCCCGTGCCAAGTTCCCCTAAAATACCTTCAGCCGTTTTAGCTTTAACAGAAATAAGGGATAAGTCTAAGTTGAGAAGTTTTGAAAGGCTTTCTCGAATTGAATCGATATGCTCTCTAAGCTTAGGACGCTCTAAGATAATAGTAGAATCAACATTATGAATCTTACAGTTTGCAATTAAAAGTGCATCTTTTAAGAGTAGGGTAGAATCGATATTTTTATATTTGTTATCACTTGGGGGATAATGAGAGCCAATATCTCCATTTGCAGTAGCACCAAAAAGAGCATCAATTAGTGCATGAATTAAGACATCACCATCAGAGTGTCCATCTTCGCCTTTCTCACTGGGTATTATTATACCACCTAAAACCAACTTTTTTTGAGGAATAAGGCGATGAATATCCATGCCATGACCTATTCTCATTCAGTCTCTCCCTTTAAAGCTGTAAGCTCTCTGAATCTTCTCACAGCCTGAGCGCTTTCTCTTCCTTTATCGCGAGAGCGAACATATTCTTCAATTTGTTCTTTTGCTGAAGGTATATCATCAAGATAAGTTATCTTTTTATTCTCTTCGGTCGTGAAAGTAACGCTACAATTAAAACCTGCTGCGGTATAAATAGTACTATCATCTGAAGAAGTTAAATCTGCTTCATTATAAGAAATTAAAAGATTTTTAAAAGTAAAGAATTGTGGGGTTTGAACTCTAACAATGCTTTCACGATTCAAATTTTCAGTAATTAAACCAATTTCATTAATCCTCTTGATAGAATCAGTTATTTTAATAGCTGGAACGGAAGCGCCATATACTGTAGCGTTTGCAAAGGTTCTAATAATTAGGTTAGGGCTGGTGAAAGGTCTTGCGCCATCCTGGGTTGCAACATATTGAGTATTAGGGGCAACTTCTTTTAACTTATCAAGTGCTTTTTTAATTGAAGAGGAACGACTTTCCCCTCCTTCTACAAAGAGCATCGGAATAGTGTTTATGTCGATTAAGTCTTCTAAAGCAACAACGGTTTCATCTAAACTATCTTTTTCATAAGTAATAATTACTAACTGGAGAGAGCCTAATTCATAAAAAGGTTCTAACGCTCTATAAAGGACTGTATGATTATCAATAGATAAGAATTCTTTTTTAACTTTTGGCGTTTCACCGCCAGACAAAAAGCGGGAGGAAGAACCTGCCGCTGTTAATATTAACGCAAATGGTGGTATAGTCATTATTTTTCCAATTTAGAATGTATTAAACGATTAACTTCGTCTTTTGTCTTACCTGTCGCAAAGCTTGCTTCATCTGTTAAAAGATCTAAGGCTACATCAAAAAGCTTTCGTTCTTGAATTGGCAATTCTTTAATCTTAGAACGATGATATAAGGATTGAACTACTCTTACTATAGACATTATAGAACCTTGTTTTAAGAGTTCTTGGCTAATTTGATATCGCATTTTCCAATCAGTAGAAACAGGTTCATATTTACTGGAAATGGAATTCAAGGCCATAGTTGCTTCTTCTTCAGAAACAACGTTCCGCAGACCAATTTCTTGAGCTTTATCAATTGGTATCAAAATCGTCATATCGGAATTCTGCAAGTAAATATTATAATACTTGGTAGGTTTTCCCTTAATATTCCTCTCTTGAATACCTTTAACAATTCCAACACCTTGTTGTGGATATACAATAGGTTGCCCAATGATAAAATTGATTTCGTTTTTTTCAGTACTCATAAACTCATTATACACGATTTTTGCAGATTTTGTAATTAAAAGTTCAAATTTTATATATAGTTGAAGTGTAAAGAAATTAATTGTGGAAATAGTAAATTTTAAAGCCCTTTGTAAGCTAAAAAAAAGTGAGTTTTCAAGCTGATATAATTGTTTGATGTTAATATCGTGTAATTAGGGTCTCATAGAAAGCATAATTATTCTTTAAAAGAGGGTATAGAGTTTAGTAAAATTTGAGGTGTGTTAGGTCCTAATATTTAGCTATGTGCTGAAAAAATGCTAGGAATTAAATCAAACATTAGCTATACTTTTTTTATGAGTAAAAAAATTAGAAAAGCTGGGGTGTTGATACATCCTACCTCAATTCCTAGTAAATTTGGTATAGGTGATTTCGGTGAAAATGCTTATAAAATGCTTGAAATCTTTGAAAAAGCACATATTACATTATGGCAGATTCTTCCTCTAGGTCCTACAGGATTTGGAGATAGTCCTTATGCTTCCCGTTCTACTTTTGCAGGTAATGAGTTATTAATTGACTTAAAATCCCTTTATCTAGATGGATATTTGGAACTTGAAGATTTCTTGATCAATGAAGTTCAAAGTGAAAGAGTTAATTACGAGGTTGCAAGAGAGCTTAAAATGCCTCTTTTAGAAAAAGCAGCGCTCTCTTTTATTGAACAAGGCTATAATACTGAATACAAAGCATTTGTAAAAGAAAAGAAAGCTTGGTTAGAAGATTACACCTTGTATCAAGCACTCTGTTCTCACTTTAACGACTCTCGATGGTTTTGTGCTTGGAATGATGGGCTAAAATATAGAAAAGAGAAAGCTTTAAAAGAAGCTAAAGCTCAATTTGCTAACGAGATGGAAGTTTGGAGTGTTTTGCAATACTTCTTTTTTTCTCAATGGAAACTCTTAAAAGCGTTTGCTAATGCGCATGGAATTTCAATTGTAGGTGATATCCCAATCTTTGTTGCACCTGATAGCGTTGATGCATGGACAAATACAAAGTTATTTAAGATGGATGAAGAGCTCAACCAGACAATGTCCTCCGGTGTTCCTCCAGATGCTTTCTCTTCTACCGGTCAACTTTGGGGAAATCCTGTTTATAACTGGAAGGAACATAAAGCGACTGGTTTTGCTTGGTGGATTGAGCGAATTAAAGGCACGCTTGAAATGTGTGATCTTGTTCGCATTGACCACTTTAGAGGCTTTGCAGCTTGTTGGGAAGTTCCTTTTGGTTCAGAAACTGCTATGAATGGTGAATGGGTGGAAGCACCAGGAGTTGAACTCTTAAATGCGGTAAAAGCAAAACTTGGAGATCTTCCTTTAATCGCTGAAGATTTAGGGGTAATTACTCCTGATGTAGAAGAACTTAGAGATAATAATAATCTTCCAGGTATGAAGATTTTACAATTTGCCTTTGGTTTTGAAAAAGGCGAATGGGATACCACTAATGATTATTTACCACACAATATTAACTACAATAGTGTTGCTTATACCGGAACTCACGATAACAATACTACTTTGGGTTGGTATAGGAGTTTAGATGAAGGCACTAAAGACTATGTACGTCGTTATTTTGAAACTGGAGAGGATGATGTGGTTTATAAGATTATCCGCTCTTTGATGATGAGTAATGCAAAGTACGCTATCGTGCCAATGCAAGATATATTAGCGCTGGGTGAAGAGGCTAGAATGAATGTGCCTGCCACTTGCGGTAGCAGTAACTGGTCTTGGAAGATGGATGAAAAATACTTAAACGACCAATATTTTGAACGTTTTAGCTATTATGTAAACCTATACGGAAGAGCATGAATATAATTTTATTTGATAAAGAAGAACGTACCTTTGTTAAAACTGATGAGAGATATCAACACCTAAAAAAGGTGTTGCATGTCTCTTGTGGCTCTGAGTTTAAAGGTGGTGAGATCAACGGGCAAGCAGGAGTTGCGACCATTACTCATTTTGATGAGGATTGTCTTACTTTTGAATTTAAAAGAGAGGAAGATGCTTCTGCCCTACACCCAATTACTTTAATCCTTGGACAAGTTAGACCGATTTGTATGCGACGCATTTTAAGAGAGAGTGTCTCTCTTGGGGTTGAGCGCCTACTATTAGTTATTTCTGACTTAGGGGAGAAGAGCTATAGTAATGCAACCCTTTATACTGATGGTACTTATGAGTCAATCTTGCTTGATGGTGAAATGCAATCTGGAAAGACAGGTGTTACAAAAGTAGAGTTTTATTCAAGTGTTGATGAAGTATTAAAGACAGAACTAA
>CAYYEN010000132.1:0-7372 GCA_964470795.1 uncultured Spirochaetaceae bacterium
ATTGATTATGGCCGTTTTTCATCTAAAACAGTTTTTATTACATCATCAAAGGCATTAGAAGGAACAATAGTAAAAGCAAAAAAAGGAAAATATCGTTTTTCTGCTTGGGTACAAGGTGTTTCAAATGCGGCTGAATCACAAGAAGTTCAAGTCTATATCAATAATTCATTAAAAGGAAAAATACCTGTTTCATATGGAAAATGGAAATATGTCGATTTTGAAACAGAACTATCTGATGAATCAAAGTATCAGTTGAAATTATTAGCTTCTAATAATTCTGAAATTCGTATGCAGGATATTCGTTTTGTTCCAGTAGATGCAATTACTTCTGTTACTTTTTTTGATGAACATTGGAATGTAC
Organism: uncultured Spirochaetaceae bacterium; assembly: GCA_964470795.1. Taxonomy (GTDB): domain Bacteria; phylum Spirochaetota; class Spirochaetia; order Sphaerochaetales; family Sphaerochaetaceae; genus Bullifex. The sequence continues at coordinate 362 of CAYYEN010000132.1, forward strand.
CGATTGCTACATTAGATGATAGAAGTATTCCTTCATATATGTTCTATAATCCATATGGTCGTCTTCAAGAAATATATGGAGAAACAGAGGATGCGAATATCATATTGATGAAACGGCATACTTATATAAAGGGAAGTTGTCTTGATCCAACAGTTAAAAATAGCACTGTGGCATCAGTATCTGTAAATGGTCATGAATTACAATTATCTCCAAATGAAACAATTGATTATGCTTTAAGGGGAAATACTGATATAGTAAACGTTAGTTGGGCTACTACACAAAATGGAGAAAACATTAGTTATTGGCTACATAAACCAAGTGAAACAGAAGAAAAATGGGTTACTTCATGTTGCATAGTACAAAACGGATTATCTTTTGATTTTGATCAATCTCCTTTAGTTCTAGATTTTTATGCTGGTGAGTCAAAGAATAATAGATACAGAATTAATTTTTCTAAACTTTCTTCTGGATGGATTGATTATGGTAATTATTTACTAAGTGGGTCTTCTCCCATTTATGCATCTAATTCTGATGTTTCAAAAGTTGTTTATATTTCGTCTACAGGTCTAAGAGAAGGCTTTTATAATGGGGAAAGCTGGAATGGGTATTTAGTAAATAAAATAGATGGAAAATACCTTTCTATGGGATCTACCATATATAATGATAATCAATATCTTTTTGGATTGCCTTCGTCTATATTAAATACTGCAGAAACTTTTATGATAGTTGGCGAATCATGGTCTAAAATGCCTTTTATTTTCAATAAAAATAAACAAAATGAAAAATATCATATTACTGGCTCAGATGTTGTAGAGCCTTATTTGATTTACGAAATGACTGAAACAATTGAAGGTGAAGAAGAATCAGTTGAAAAAAATGATGAGATAGAAACAAAAAAGAAACTTATTAATAAAACATCATTAGTAGCAAAACAATATCAAAAATCGTTCTTAAGCTTTAACAATGAAGAATCTGTTATTGCCGATGAAACGGTTCAGGATGTTAATGCAGTAATAGGACCAAATAATATCCCTTATGTAGCGTATATTGGAACAATTCCATCGAAAAATGTCACTGAAACTTTTATAAAATCATCGAGTAACATTCCTGAAGATATTCCTGAAGGAACTGAGATTTCTTCAGAAGATAAGCAAGAAATAACTATTTCTCATAAATATGTGATTTTAAAACATTTGCATGTTGAAAACAATAATAAAACCTGGATAGGTAATTCTTCTCTTGAAGGCGATTGTGTCTATTTAGATAATACTGAATTATTAAATGCAAAAAAAATAAAATTGGCTTCTGATGGAACGAATATTTATTTAGCTGTGGCATACGAATCAAGTGATGAAAATAATCAGATGGCTTTGAGTGTATTTAAATATTCTATGCAGGGCTCTTTTAGTGTGCTAACCGATCAATTTCTTCATTCAAATATTATTACTTATATAAGTGAAAATAATCCTTTTGATTTAGTTGTTCATAATGACAAACCTTATTTGATGTTTGCGAATAGTGCCAATAAAAATAAATTGTCAGTTTTAACTTATCAAAATAATCGTTGGATTTCTGTAGGTAATCCAGGTTTTGCTTCTGTTGCTTCTGAGGAAGAGTCTGCTGATTTATCAATAAAAGATGGAGTGCCTTATGTTGTTTTTAAGGAACGTTATGATTCAGACAATATTTATCGCCAGAACAAAATAGTACCAATGAAGTATATATCAGAAAATGATAAGAATCTAACCATTTCTTCAATTGATTTGGATGGAAATAATCCGTTTTCAACTGATTTTAAGCAGTATATTCTTAATTACTCAACAAAAAAAGTATCCAAAAACATTAATTCATTATTGTTTGATATAAAATTAAGTAATCAAAATGACGTAGAAGCTGTTTTTGTTGAAAATAATACCAAACGAGTATTTACTTGGTCAAATAACGCTTCTTTTAATTGGATTAGTAAAACAAGTAAAATAATAAAAGATGCATTTCTATCTCATGTATTAGTCCCCTTAGTTAATGGCATGAATGATATTTCTATTACTGTGATAGGGAAAAATGGTGATAGGTTAACTTATTCTTTTGTAGTAAATAAAGAATATGATCCTGCTATTAATGCAATAATTACTGATAATTTAGGGAAGCCTTTAGTCTTAAAAAGTACATCAAATTCATCAACAATAGATCCAAATGGTAATCCAATTTCTGTAAATTCTTTTTCATATTTAACAGATGAAAATCTTGGAGTATCAAATATTTGTTTTGAATTTAGTCCGTCTTGGAATTTATATATCAGTGGAAGAATATTTACAAAAAACGCTTGTTTAGATATTGATCTTTTAAGTAAAACAGTTGTTGAGCCAAGTAGTTCAAATAGTGGTTATTCCAGCAGTTCTTCTACGAAAAATGAAATTAAATTTATAGATGGTAAAGGAAATATAACAAGAGTCGAGATCGAATCTTTTTATTATTCAAGTTCATCATCGGGTGGAACAAATTCAAATTATTCATCGGGTGGAACAAATTCTAATTATTCATCAGGTGAAACAGTTTCAAGTTCATCTAGTAGTGGGGATCAAGCAGAATATCTTACTCCAGTTATTCCTGCAACCGCGATTCCTGAAACGTATTCTCCTCTCTATGGGTATAAATTATTTTCATTGAATGATTTATACCTTGGAGATAGGGCAAGCGTTTCTGGTGGAGTTTATATTGCAAAAAATATTGAAGTCGGTGCCGATTCAAAAATTTATGGCCAATTAATCTCTGTTGAGAAACTGCAATTACGTAGTAATTCCTATGTAGAAGCAATTGTATTCAATGGGACCATGAATAATCAAATGGGCGCTTCGTATGGCAGTTTAGTTCAGAAAAATGTTGATTTGCCTTCTATTTTACCCATGAATTTTTCTGTTGGAATAGAAGATGTAAATATATGGAATAATCAAATAAGAACGCTTGTTCCAGGAAAATATCGGAACCTGCATATTTATTCAAATTCGTCTGTTACATTTGAGCCAGGTGCATATTATTTTGAATCATTAATGATTGAGCCAGATGCTCGTATTCATTTTAAAAATGGAAATAAGCCTATTCAACTATGGGTGTCAAATACGCTTCGCGTAGGAGATCGAGTAAATGCTGTCTATGATGGAAATAAATATCAGTTATGGATTTATAGTAATATGCAAGAGTCATTATATTTAGGTGTAAATTCATACTTACATGCAACGATGTTGATTCCAAATGGTAACATTACTGTTTCTCCAAATTCTGCGTTGGACGGTTTAATTTGGGCTAAATCGATTACAATTCAAGCGAATGCAACTATTAAATAGGGAGTGAAAAATGAAATTCTTTATTACTCTAATTTCTTTTTTATTTACTTTTTCATTCTGTGATAATCTTTATGTTAAAAGTGAACGATATAGCGATCAGAACGTTCATCTTGGATTACCAAGTTGGGTCAAGTTGACAAACCCACATATAGAAAAAATAGATGAATCGTTTGAAAATCAATTAACAAAAACCATAGTACTTCCGGAGTCTCATAAAATATCATATTTAGGAAAAGATTATTCGTCTCTCACGTTATTTAGAAATGGAAATATTGAATTCGGAAGTGAAAAGAATAATTCGAACCCTCAAATACAACCTACGGGGTGTCCAGGTATTGATCAATTTTCTTGGGAATTAAAAGAAGAACAAAAAAAATTAATGGAACTTTAGTAGAACAAGATCGATATATCGTGATAGAATATTCATTTATTAATAGTACCTATTATACTGAGAAAAAAACATCAGTACAGATATTGATATATACAGATGGAGAAGTTCGGGTACAAATATGGCAACATGGAGACGTTACTTTATCATGGAATTACTATAACCCTCCTACGATTAATAATTATGGAGGTATAAGAATACCTTCCATGGAAGAAGTTCATTCGATGAGCATCTATAATTCAAATGGACTTCGACCAGGGTGGATTGCAAAAGCGTTGAATGATTCATATGGTGTTGATGTTACAGAACCAGTAAAAGGAGAAGGTCTCAGAGTATTGATGAAAGGCTTAGGGAATGATTTAGGTGGAATAATTGCTAATGATTTTTCTAGAGAACATCCTGTGGTGGGAGGAATTTCATCTATTGAAATAAAAACTGAAATGGATTCACAGATTAAGGATCAAATTTATTGTTGGTATTTTACTGAGCCATATACTACTTTTTATGCCAATTACACTAAATATCTATTACCAGGATTAAGTGAAATAGTTTTAAAACCAGAGGATTATTCATATTCATGGATTAATGGTTTAGAAGCATTCTCTTATCAAGATGAAAAAGTCCTTTTTTTAGAGGCTCCAGCATTTAAATTTCAACGAGTTGGAACATATTCAACAGATCAGAACGGTTATTCTTTTACAATTAAATCGATTAATTACAATTTAGCTCAATTACCCTCAATACAATTTCTTCCATTGAAATCTTCATTTAACCTCATTGTAAAAGCAGAAGAAGGAGGACGGATAAAAGTAGGTGATTTATCAGGAAAAACAGATAATGAAAATGCTTATCAGACAACGTATCCTTTATGGGGGGGGCAGACTATTCCGATAACTATTACGCCAATACCAGGGAATCTTATTGATAAAGTTTCTATAGTAGATTTGTCTAACGTAAATGGAAGAACTATTTACGAAAATAATCAGTTTAATCAAGGCTTTTTTAACGGAAGAAAAGAAAATGAATCAATTATTTTTGATTTGAATGTTAGTAAGCAAACGATTTTGAATGTATCATTTAAGAAATGTACTAATCGAACTTTAGCTCTTGTGACACCTACAATTTTAAAAACAGAGATTTTTTTAGACCCAGAAGAAGTAAGTTCCAGGAAAAAATCGGAGGCTGTTTTTGTAAATGGTTTTGGCGGTGTTGCTCAAAAACAAGTTCAAATTTCAAATAGTAAGTATTCTGTTTCATCAAGTTATACCGATGCTTTTAATCAAACTATTTTAAATCCAATAACTTTTGTGCATAATAGTTCCATAAATGATTATGAATATGTTGATATGGCTTGTAAGAATTGCATTAAGAAAGCAAATGAGTATTATAATGGTGAAGACCTTTTTGATAGACCTGATGCAAAAAATTATGCTTATACTGAATCGCAATATTTTTACGGAAGGTCTGGAGCCGTTGCTACATCTTCAGGAATTGCAGAGGCTTCCTTTTTTAATAATCAAGATGTAGAAAAACAAACAAAAACATGGGCGTTTCAAGCATCTTCTTTGGATGATTTTATTACACCTAATAGATTAAGTGAAAATAATTTTGATAAAATATATGATGAACGAGTAATGCTTTCTAAAAACTATCTTACACTTAAAGTGAGTCGTAATGCTGAAGGTAAATATTTTCAAGAAATATATAACGACAAAGGAAAAATTGTTTCTAAATGGTTCTATGATGGAGAAGATGAACTAATTTCAGTATTTGAATATGATGAATATGATCAGTTAATAAAAAGTTATATTAAAGGGTATGAATCTTTAGCAACAACTTATGAATATGATTTGCGGGGAAGATTAGTTTCAACAAAAAGTAATGATCGTGGACGAACAGAAACTTTTTATGATTTATTAGGACGTCCTCGTTTAACAAGAAATGATAACCTAAAAACAAAAGGTGAAAATTATTATATAGCTAATATCTATGACTCATTTGGACGAGTTTGTGCTACAGGAGAAGTTCAGGATTTTAACTTTAACTCTAATTATGACTTAGAAATTCCAGAAGATAAAATTCGTTATCTTTCGAAAATTATTTATGGAAAACCTTCTTCTGAAGAGCTCAAAACACTTTCTGTTGATGAAGTATTGATTAATGATATTCTTGGTTCCATGAAAAACATTCGTCAAAACGATGTTGGTGCTATTATTTCTTTTGATGGAATGAATAATTTTGTTTCAATTAAATTATCTAGCTACGATCGGATTGGGAGAAAAACACATCAATGGGCAATTTATGGAATGAGTGGTGTCCCTGCCGTTCAATTAAATTATTCATATAATCAATCTGACGAATTAATTGCGAGTTCTTTTAGTGAATGGAATGGCTTATCCTGGGTAGAACAATCTAATCGGCAGCGTTTTTATAATGAACAAGGAAGACTTATTCAAACTTTAGAGAACGGCCAATTATTGGCTTCTTATGAATATTCAGATAATGGCAATGTAAAAACTAAGACATACTATGATAAAGGTTCTGTTATTTTAAGAGAAACTATTTTAAGAGATGTTTATGGAAGAGTACAACAATTGATTTATAAAAATAAAGACGGTCAAGAAATTTATTCTTCTTCACTATCTTTTGAAGATGTAAATACATCAAGAGCAAAAAATATAACTCATGTGTGGGAATCTTTTTCAAGTCAAGGAAAGATAACCCATGAGAACGAATACTTGTATGATTATTCAGGACGATTAACTTCAGTAGTTGGGGATTATTCTGGTGAATATAGTTTTGATGAGCTTGGACGTATAAAAACAAAAGAAGAGGATGGAAAAGCGATTGCATATAATTATGATATACAATCGTATCGTCCGAAAGAATTTACAATTACAAACAATACATCTAGTGAAACAGTATCTTTTAAATATGATCCCTCTGGTAATGTTTGGTTTGATAGTCGAAATAATATTATTTACAAAAATAATGTTTTAGGCTTGCCAGAAAAAATAAGTAAGCTTAAAAATACACCATCCAATATTACCTTTGATGAAGCTTATTATGGAGTATTAGAAAATGTTTCTATGGAGATAAACTTGGGATATGATGAATCAGGTACAAGAGTATGGTATTCTGTGGATGATAAAGAAAAACAGAATAGCTTTACAGAGGTCTCATTACCAGGAGTAGGAGTGTATGTAAAAGAAAATCAAGGTGCTTTTACCTTAAAACGCATGGATCTGGTTGCTGGCGGCTATCGAGAAGGAGTTAATGGCA
>CAYYEN010000133.1:0-7370 GCA_964470795.1 uncultured Spirochaetaceae bacterium
CTTCCGATATCAATTCCAACTACCAAAGTTGATTCTTTTACTTGATTGATTTTCTGATTTTGTTTACAATTCATTTGTGAGTGTCTCCTTTGAACGATGATTATTTAACCTGCCAGTTAACAATCATTATTCTATGGGTGACGCTCATTTTTTGCAAACCTGTCATTTGTTACTTAACAGGAATGCTCCTAATGATAAGAGATCGCGAAACTCATCATATTTCATGATTTCATACAATCTTTCTTTAAAACTTGCATTTATTGTGTATGAAATTTTCATAGTTTGCACGTTTCGCAATTACTTATTTATTTATGGATTATTATGTACATTTTTTCTCTAATTTATAATTCGATTTTTTGAATCGCATCTTTCATGCTTTTCACATAATCATAAATATGTTCGCCCGCTTCTTCTCCGTATTTTTCAATAATTTTTACGATAGCGCTCCCTACGATGACTCCATCCGCAATTCGGGCAATTTTCTTCGCCTGCTCGGGAGTATTGACACCGAATCCTACGGCTGCGGGTGTATCGGTCACTTCCTTCACAGAAGTAAGAATGGCTTCTAGGTCCGTCTTAATCTCGCTTCTCATTCCCGTCACTCCCATGGAAGATACAATATAGAGAAATCCTTTCGCATCTTTGGCAATCATTCTAACTCTCTCCTCTGAGGTCGGAGCAATTAAGGAAATAATATCCACATCATATTTCCTGCCTATTTCCAGCAGCTCTTCTTTTTCCTCATATGGCATGTCGGGAATAATAAGGCCATTTACTCCTATTTCTTCGCACCTTTGACAGAATCGCTCATAGCCGTATTTATATACCGGATTGAGATAGGTCAGAAATACAAGTGGGACATCCGTCTTCTTTCGTACATTTTGCGCAAGCTCAAAGATTTTATCCGTCGTCGTATCCGCCGCTAAGGCACGCAGATTGGCTTCCTGAATCACAGGTCCTTCCGCTACCGGATCAGAAAACGGTATTCCGATTTCAATTAAATCACAGCCCGCTTCCACCATTTTTAAAATGAACTCTTCACTTTTTTCTATGGATGGGTCGCCCCCTGTCAAAAAGCCGATAAAAGCCTTTCCATGAGCAAATGCATCCCTAATCTTACTCATTAATGTTCACCCCCTTGTATCTGGCAATTGCCGCTACGTCCTTATCTCCTCTTCCGGAGAGACAAACGATAATAACATCGTCTTTATTCATGGATGAAGCAATCTTTCTCACATGAGCTACTGCATGGGCACTTTCAATCGCACATATAATTCCTTCCGTTCTTGCCAAATATTCGAACGCTTCCACCGCTTCATCATCGGTAACGGGAACATAGCTCGCCCTCCCGCTATCATACAAATTCGCATGCTCCGGCCCGATTCCCGGATAATCCAGTCCTGCCGATATAGAATAAACCGGCGCAATCTGTCCGTATTCATTCTGACAAAAATACGATTTCATTCCGTGGAATACGCCCAAGGTTCCTTTCGCAATCGTTGCCGCATGTTCTTCCGTGTCCAGTCCGTGCCCCGCCGCTTCACATCCGATAAGAGACACCTCTTTATCTTCAATGAAATGATAAAACATTCCCATCGCATTGCTTCCGCCTCCCACACAGGCGATTACTGCGCTCGGAAGCTTTCCTTCGCATTCGAGGATCTGCTCTCGCGCTTCCTTGCTGATTACACTTTGGAAATCCCTGACAATCATCGGAAACGGATGAGGTCCCATCACCGAGCCCAGTACATAATGGGTATCATATACCCGATTCGTCCATTCACGCATCGTCTCATTTACCGCATCCTTAAGAGTCATCGTCCCACTCTTAACCGGATGCACCTTTGCACCCAGAAGCTCCATACGATATACGTTAAGCGCCTGTCTGTCCGTATCCTCTTTTCCCATGAAAATCTCACATTCCATGCCGAGGAGAGCTGCTGCCGTTGCCGTTGCCACACCGTGTTGCCCTGCTCCGGTTTCTGCTATCACTCTTGTTTTCCCCATTTTCTTCGCAAGCAACACTTGCCCCAACACGTTATTGATTTTATGGGAACCGGTATGGTTCAAGTCCTCACGCTTTAAATAGATTTTAGCCCCTCCGATATCCTTCGTCATCTTCTCGGCATAATATAAGAGAGAAGGCCTTCCTGCGTAGTGATTCAATAAGTCGTTAAGTTCTCTATTGAATTCCTCATCGTTTTTATAAAATTCATAGCTCTCTTCCAGCTTCAGAACCTCGTTCATTAAGGTTTCCGGTATATATTGTCCGCCGTGCGAACCATATCTTCCCTTAGACATTTCTAACCCTCCTTATGATTTCTAATATTTTATCCTTATCCTTTACTCCATTTACTTCCACACCGCTGCTCAAATCTATGGCATAAGGCTTTACTATAGATGCTGCTGCCTCCGCATTATCGGCATGTAGCCCTCCTGCAAGGAAAAAGGGAAGGGGAACCGCCGGAATCTTGCTCCAATCAAAGGTAATACCCGTTCCACCGTAATTTGTTGGATGACTGGCAGATGCACTGTCGAACAGAAAGTAATCGGCTCCTGCCTCTTTATAATCTTCGAAAAAGGATGTCGAATATCCATCCTCTCCCATACGCACTGCCTTGATAAGATATCCATCTACTCGCTTTTTCACTCCTTCCATATAGGAAGGGGATTCACTTCCATGAAACTGGGCGATATCTATGATTTTATTTTCCATCAGACGGATTATCTGTTCCTGAGGCGCATCTACGAATACTCCGACAACATTTATCTCTTTCCTTGTCCTCGCCTTCAAAGCTGACGCATATTCTTCGCTAATCTGCCGCCTGCTCTTCGCAAATACAAAGCCGATGTATTCCGGTTGGGCTTCATTGATGTAATCGATATCACACTCTCTTGTCAATCCGCATATCTTTATCTTCGGTCTCACACTTCTTCTCCTCGCAATAGGGCAAGCTGCCTTTTCTTATCGGTACTCCTCATGAAAGTCTCCCCGATTAAAACGGCGTCCGTTTTGTTCTGTCTCAAGATTTCTATGTCCTGTGCCGAACGAATGCCGCTCTCCGATACGAATAAGATATCTTCCGGTATCATCTTCCGCAGCCGGCTGCTCGTCGTAATATCCACTTCAAATGTTTTCAAGTTCCGATTGTTCACGCCGATAATACCGGCATTCGCATAAAGGGCCGCTTCCGCTTCTTCCTCCGTATGGGCTTCCACAAGGGCGGATAGACCGAGACTATGTGCTATTTCCAGATAGTCCTTCATCCGTTCCTTCTCCAACAGAGCACAGATAAGCAGAATAGCTGAGGCTCCCATAAGCTTCGCTTCGAATATTTGATAAGCGTCGATCGTAAAATCCTTACGAAGTGTAGGAATTGTTACGGTCTGTGCAATGGAACGCAGGTAATCATCGCTTCCCATAAAATAATAAGGCTCCGTCAATACAGAGATTGCTGCCGCTCCGGCTTCTTCATACTCCCTCGCAATATCCAGATAAGGAAAATCCTCTGCAATCACTCCTTTTGATGGGGAAGCCTTCTTCACCTCGCAGATAAATGACATCCCTTCTGCCGCCAGCGCCTGTTGAAAAGGAAAATCACCGCCTTTTCCCATTCCTTCCGCATCTCTTCGCAGAGAATAGATATCGTGCTTCTTTTTCAGTTCTTCCACCCGCACATAAGTGCGCGCTGCAATTTCCTCTAATATCATGGCTATACCTCCTTTATCTATCATCTTGAATTAGACAAAGCAACAAATCTCTCGAGCTGCTTAAGCGCTTTTCCGCTATCTATCGTTTCCTGCACTTTATTTATTGCATCCTGCAAAGTGAGTGAGGAGTTCGCTACGTAAAGGGCTGCTGCCGAATTAAGCACTACCGCATCTCTTTTCGGCCCAGTCTCTCCTCTTAGAATCGAAAGAGTAATCTCCGCATTCTCCTGAGGCGTCCCTCCTGTCAGATCTTCCTTCCTACATCTTACCATACCGAACTGTTCCGGCTCTATGATATATTTTCTAAACTCATTATTTCTCACTTCACACACAGATGTGGGAGCACTCATGGATATCTCATCCAACCCATCCTGTCCGAATACGACCATCGCATTTCTCACACCCAGATTATCAAGTACCTTCGCCATAGGCTCCACCAACTCTTCATCGTATACGCCAAGAAGCTGCATATTGGCACCTGCCGGATTGGAAAGCGGCCCTAAAATATTGAATACGGTACGGATTCCTAACTCTTTTCTTACGGGAGCCACATATTTCATAGCGATATGATAGTTCTGAGCGAATAAGAAGCAGATGCCGATTTCTTCTAAAAGAGCTTTACTCTTTTCCGGAGAGAGATTGATATTCACCCCTAATGCCTCTAATACGTCGGCGGCCCCGCTCTTACTGCTGGCTGCACGGTTGCCGTGCTTTGCAATAGGAATTCCTGACGCCGACACGACAATTGCAGAAGTCGTGGATATATTGAAGGAATTAGACTTATCTCCTCCCGTTCCGACAATCTCCAGCACATCCATATCGTGCAGAAGGCGAATGCAATGCTTTCTCATACCTGCTGCCGATGCGGTAATCTCTTCGATATTCTCACCCTTTAATGCCAGTGCGGTCAGATAGGCTGACATCTGAATCTGGGAAGCCGTTCCGCTCATGATTTCATCCATCACTTCTTCCGCTTCCTGAAAGCTTAAATTCTGTTTCACCACTACTTTTTGAATTGCTTCTTTAATCATATCCTCTCTCCTTCTGTTTTCATTGCATTATTTATTTGAATCGAACGGTGTGCGCTCTATTAATTTAAAAAGTTGCGAAGTATCGTCTCCCCATCCGGCGTTAAAATAGATTCCGGGTGGAACTGTACACCATATATTTCAAAGTTCTTATGCTTTACCGCCATAATCTCCCCATCCTCTGTCCGCGCGATAACCTCCAGTTCTTCCGGCATCGTCTTCTCTACCGCCGCCAGGGAATGATATCTCGCCGCTTTGATCTTACCCGGAAGTCCTTGGAATATCCTGCACTCTCCATCTATGTGTACTTCCGATTGCTTCCCATGCATCAATTCCTTAGCATAAGATACCTGTGCACCATATACTTCACAGATTGCCTGATGTCCAAGGCAAACGCCGAATATAGGAAGTTTTCCTTGGAAGTGTCCGATTACTTCTTCACAGATTCCGGCATCCGCAGGTCTGCCCGGCCCCGGCGATAAGATAATATGGCTGATATCCAACATCTCTATTTCGGAAATTGTCATTTCATCATTTCGGATAACCTTAATTCCCGGATGGATGGAACCGATGAGCTGATATAAATTATAGGAAAAACTATCATAATTATCGATCAATAATATCATCTTACATTCCTCCTTCCGCTGCTTTTAATGCATTCACCACTGCCTTTGCTTTATTGATACATTCCTGATATTCTTTTTCCGGTACACTATCCGCCACAATTCCGGCTCCTGACCGGATAAATACCTTTCCATTTTTCTTAAAAGCAATTCGTATGGCAATGCACGTATCCATATTTCCGGTAAAATCGATATATCCTATGGCACCCCCATAAATACCTCTTTTGTTGTTCTCCAATTCATTGATAATTTCACATGCACGAATCTTCGGCGCTCCCGAAAGTGTTCCTGCGGGAAGTACTGCCCCTATCGCATTAAGCGCCGTTTTATCATCTCTGATTTCTCCTTTTACCGTAGAACCGATGTGCATTACATGAGAAAAGCGCTCAATAGACATATATCTTTCCACTTGTACGGTTCCAAATTTGCTTATCTTCCCGATATCGTTCCTTCCAAGGTCTACCAACATATTATGTTCCGCAAGTTCCTTAGGGTCCGCGAGTAATTCCTTCTCAAAAGCTTCATCTTCCTGTTTCGTCTTCCCCCTCGGCCTTGTTCCCGCCAACGGAAAGGTATACAGATTGCCATTATCCAATTTCACCAAGGTCTCCGGCGAAGCGCCTGCAATTTCTATATCATCACTGCTGAAATAGAACATATAGGGGGACGGATTCGTCGTTCGAAGCACTCGGTAGGTATCGAACAGGCTGCCTTCTACATCCGCTTCCAGGCGATTCGACAATACTACTTGAAAAATATCCCCTTCGTGAATATAATGCTTCGCCTTCTCTACCATCTGGCAATATTCCTTTTCCTGAAAAAGCGGACGGAAGTCCGATTTAATGTGAAGCGGCTTTATATCCGCAGGCGTTCCATTGGTGATAAGAGATACCATATCGTCCAATCCCCGTATCGCTTTCTTATAGTTTTCATCCGGCGCATCCGTCTTCATATTCACTATCAGGATAATCTTCTGCTTCAAATTATCGAAGGCAATTACTTTATCGAACAACATAAGGTCCACATCTTTGAAATTTTCCTCATCCTTAGCATCTAGGCTTAAGGTAGGTTCGCTGTATTTAATGTAGTCGTAAGAGAAATATCCCACAAGACCACCGGTAAAAGTCGGAAGTTCCTCAATTCTCGGACTTTTATTCTCCTCTATGATTTGGCGAATATACTGCGCAGGGCTCGCGTCCTTTATAACGAGTTCCGTACCTGTGCGGATGCGCACTACGGAATCCGTACAGGTGATCTCCAACTTCGGATCATAGCCCAGGAAGGTGTATCTTCCCCATTTATCCGTATCCTCAAGGCTTTCCAGCATATAACAATGACAGCTTACTGACTTTAATATTTGCAGCACCTGGATCGGTGTGCACATATCGGAATAGATGACCCGACTGATGGGAACTGTTTTGTAATCGGGGGCGTAAGATTTTACTTCTTCCAAACTCGGTGTGTACATAGGGGTTCCTCCTTTTTATGATGATATTGATTATTTCACCTGCTGAATGCGGGCTTTGATAACTTTTGGGGTATCGGCTGCTCGATGATAAGCAGATTCTAGATGCTTAGGCTCTGCTTATACACGCAAAGAAATCCGCCCTTGACAATAATAATTTATTGTCAAGGGCGGATGAATAGTTTTGTTTATCCGCGGTGCCACCTTGATTCAGGAGATATAGGTATAGCGTCTCCTGCTCTCTGAGGAATACTAACATATTCCCTGCAACTAACGTATGCTTCACGTCGCTGAATACTCAGCTTATCTTCTATAATGAGGATAGGCTTTTCACTGCGCCCTCAGTGGTCCATTTAACACACTGCTTTCTGTCGGTTCTCAGCATTCCCGACTCTCTGTGAGTGCAACATCTGTTTTTATCTCCACTTCAACGGTTTCATAGATTTATTTAATTTTATTTATCTTATCATCGAATATAAACTCTGTCAAGAGATGAATAATAATTTTCTAAGATTATAAAATTGCAAAGTTCTTAAATTAACA
>CAYYEN010000134.1:0-7364 GCA_964470795.1 uncultured Spirochaetaceae bacterium
CAGTACTGAAACCACGGCTGTTGAGGATGAGACCTCCAAGACCAGTGAGGTGGTGGCCAGCGAGGTTCAGAGTGTGGTAGATGATGAATCTACACAGACTGAAGAGAATCAGGAAGTAGAGAATGCTGATAAAGAGGTTGGTGAAATCACTCAGCCTCTTGCTAATGATCCTATGTTAAATATGGTTGCTCAGGATCAGGAAGAGAAGGAAGAGAGTCCAACTGTTCAGTCTAAACCTGAGAACACCCAGAATAGAAAAAAGAAAAAGCGTTAAGAAGATAAGATAACAAAAAAGAAATCCGAGGAAGGCACTAAGCCTTCCTCAGATTCTTTTAGAGCTTAAATAACTTAAGCTCATTAAGGAACAAGTATTGTGCTCTGATCCATTGTGAACGCACCTCCTTTCTGAATCAGGGATGTGTATTAATTTAATCTATTCCACTTTAAATATTGTTACATCCCTGATTCATAATTATAATATACAACTCAAACATGGAACCTTGACAAATGACAATCTAGTAATCTAATAATAGGAGGGTTTAAATATGAGTGAAATAAATAATCTTGGCTTTGTTATTAGTGAAACAACAGCTAAGGATGTTGAATTCAATATAGTCAATCAGCATCGTGATTTTGTTATTGCTGAAGGCATTATTCAAGAAGCCGAGCAAGAGAACAGAAACAAGAGATGTTATGCAAGAGAGGATCTCTACTCTCAAATTATGTGTCCTAGAACACAAGAGCTGATGAAAAGTGGTAATATGAAGGGTGAAGCTGGTCATCCTATGGATATTAACCTTAATCGTCAGCAGACTATTGATCCGAAGTATGTACAGGTATGGTATACTAAGCTTTGGATGGATGGTCCTTATGTTAAAGCACAGTTCCGTGGAACAAATAATGCATATGGTAAAGAATTCAATCTTGATCTTCTTGATGGTCAGAAGCCTTCCTTCTCTTTAAGAGCTCTTGGAAGAATAGAAACTATTAAAGGAAAGGCTTATGTAAAGGGATTAAAGGTTGTTACTTGGGATAGAGTATATTATCCTTCTCATAACAAAGCATATACTGAAAAGATCGTATCAGAGATGAAGAGAGAGAGTGCTATTATGGAAGGTGCTGCTTCTTTCAATCCTGTACAGTATAGAACTGTATCTCCTCCTGGTAATCAAATGGTTATGAATGAGAGTTTTGTTATGCCTATTATGACAGAACAGATTCGTAACTATGTAATATCTGAGTCTTGTAACTTAGATATTATCAGAAAGAACTTTGATACCTTGTATCAGACAATCAATATATCTGAAGATGGTAAGATGGTTACTATTGTAGACACGGATCATAACACTATCTGTATTCCTCTTGAGAGACACATACAGAATGAAATCATGGAATTCTGTTCCAAACTTTAAAAAAAAATAATCCGCTACCCTTATTATGGGTAGCGGATTTTATTATGCCTTCTGCATAACATTTATCTTTCTAACGTCGTTAGCTGTAAGTTTAAGACAAGCATACATGTACTTATCCTTTGAAGAACACCTACATTCATAAGAATAAGTATCAAAAGCTTTCTTAACTTCTGCTAGTATCATAAACTGTGATCGATAATCAAGAGCATCTTCACCTTTAACAGTGAATCCAAAGCTATCAGATGTTATACCATATTTTCTTCCTATCAAGTTTTGATGATTAAGAATACTTAGAAAGATATCATCATAATTATCATAACTTTCTTGATTATCAGAAACAAACTTCACGATTTCATCTAAGACTATCTCAGGTGTAATATAGTCAAATGAATATCCATTAGTCTTGATATCATTATACTCTTTACACATAATCTCATAGAATTTATAATCTCCAGAGTTATATACTTCTTCAAATATTGGTGTGTTTTCGTATATGAACTCTAGAGTACGACGTGTATTTGCTGTCTCTATGTAATCAGTATACTCTCTATCCTTAGCATACTTCTCACCTGTCCAGTATTGATCCATATGAGATAATTCATGAATCACAGCATACAGTAAAGCAATATCTTTAAACGTATGCTTATTTACCATTTCTACCATCTTTGGAAGGCTAAACAGTATAACTCCATTAGTTCTATCACAAGAACCTGCTGAAACATACTGTGAATTAGTAAAGTTCAATCCAGTAGATGGAAGTATTTTATTTACTTTTCCATTGTAATAATGATAGAGGTTTGTAATCTTAGCCTCTATCTCTCTATATGACATATAATCTGTTGATAACATTAACGTCATCACTCTCCTTTCAAAGATATAGTATATAATTCTTCCACATTTTGATAAAAAGAGGTGAAAGAATATGTCAATAAACGTTATGAGCGAACTTTTAGATACAATAGAAATGGATCTTGGAATGGACGAATTTGGTCTTCCTGAACATATGGCAAAGCCAGTATGGACAACTCCTATCCGTTTAAAAACCATTCCTACGTTTAGTCGTTATTTCCCGTTTGCAATTAATTATGTACTAACTCCAGATAAGTTACTAAACTCTGATACATGGTTAATTGATGAAAAACTATGTAATAGCATCCATATTATTGGTGCTGGAGATATAGACTGGAACGAATTTAGTACAAATGGTAGTGGTATGGCTACCACAGGAGGTTTGTATACTCCTTTGGATGTATTGACAGATAACTATGATGTAGAAGATGCTATGATGCAGCAGATGTATGCTGATCTATCTTCATTCTTCAAAAATAGTATCTATCCAGAGTTCATTCATCCTAATAAAATTAAGATGAAAGGTATACTCACCAATAATAGATTCACTATTCAGCAGAACATCCCAATTAGATTATTCGTGCGTCATGCTGATAATCTCATGACAATCCCTGATACAATGATGGAAGACTTTAATGCTCTTGCCGAAGCAGATGTAGCAACCTTCTTGTATCAAAAGATTAAACGGTATCCTACTGAAATAACTTACGGAGAAATAGATCCTAAGCTTGATGAACTTAAAAGTATTGCTGATACCCGTAAGGAAATAGTGGATGTTCTTAAGGAATCTCATGTTTCATTTGCAAATCGTTATCAGCCTATGATTATGGCTATTTAACTAAAAATAATTCAGGAAGGCGTTGTGCCTTCCTGAGTTATTTTTGTAATCATTCCAATTACAAATCAAAGAAACTGTCATTTGTCTTAGGTCCAGGAAGTCTCCTTCCTTTAATTCCTTTTACCTCTTCATTGGCTTCATTCTTTGCAAGATCTATTAGGTTAGTTCCCATAGGTGGACGCCCTACGTAAGTCATTGCATTCTGAGCATATAGAAACAAATCTGAGTTTCCAATATACTCAGCTAATCCAGCCAGTTTCTTTAGAGGAAACTCAAATGACATTTCCTTTGAGTTTATATACATCTTTACCCCTGGCATATGACCTCGTTCTAGAGTACGGATTATGCATGGTTTTAATACTAGAGTTGCTCCTTGTGGGAGGTCATCTAATACAAACACTACATCTTCCATTACTCTAGATCGAGAACCATCTATCCGATATATCTCTTCTCTTCGACCTTTTAATGTTTTATAGGTCTCTAGGAAGAAGTTCCGAGATTCAATTAAGTCCTCAGCTCGTATCATAACGAATGCCTTATATCCATTCTCAGGAACTACGTTCTCTATTGAAAGATATGAATCAAACTTTCGTTTTATATTGATAACGATTTCATCGAACTTAGTATTTCTGTATTGAATCTCGGTATGGAAGTAACTTCTTCCTTTTTTCTCGCTCCACGAGAAGAGAATTGTGTTAAAGTTAAGAACCAGATTCTTTGTGATTACACACATCTGATCCTGAAGCTTTTGATAGTTTTCATATGTAAGCTCCTTCAACTAATTCCCTCCTTTCTATCGTAATAATACAGTGTGGAACGAATGTTTGAAAGTTATGCCGTAACATTTTCAGCGGTAGCCTTCTTTTCAGCTTCCTTAGTTACCTTCTGCTGATTGCGAGATTCTTCCTCATGGATTTTTCCCTCAATCCAAGCATTGATTTCAGCCACATCTTTAGCTTCATCATTAGTACGCTTGAATACACGGTAAACCTTTCTATTCCAGCGGAAAGGTAATATTACCATGCGAATATCAGGACGCTTCAGGTAGATCACATTATTCTTCGAAATGTTTTCTACCTCAAACTTAACGAAATCATCTTCCTTTGGGAAGAACTTGTCCCCCCTTGTATAAGCCCATTCGATCTCGGAGATAATTACATTCTTGATATAATTTCTCCTTTTCTCATCAAATTCATCACCAGACATAGCTGCATCTAAATTCTTGACATGTCTGTTAAGTAATTCAAGACTCTTCTCATCTGGCTCCTTAAACTGATAAGGTGTCTTCTTATTCTCCTTATTCTCAGGTTTAGGATTGGTTTCCTTTGATGGCTTTGCAGCCTTATCACTACCAATATCACCAGTAAGCTTTGCTACAATATCAGCAACGAGTTTCTTTCCTTTCTTGGTCTTAAGGAATTCGTTTACTTCTTCTTTTGTTACTACCTCACCTTCTCCATTAAGGAACTTAGGAATATCGATACCAAGCATAGCACAAGCATCTAACAAACCTTCATGGTATGCATTAATACCTTCTACAGGTATTACACGATCAACACCATGACCTTTTACCTTAGCCTTCTTCCCATCTTCGTCAACCTCGATGTCGAGATCTCCAATCTTTGATGGATCGATTTCATCATTGTTAACAGAATTCTTAGAATCATCCTCGAGTGGAGTACTGTCATCATCTATAGTGACACCGATACCATTAATATCATCTTCAACCTTTTTATTCCACTCAGAAAGGGTGACATTAACCTTCATGCCATTCTTCTCTGCCATCTTCTTGAAAACTTCCAAAGATTTCAAAGAACCCTTACGAGACACTGGAGTGAAAATGCCCTGATTACCGTCTTTATCGGTAGTGATGGCTACACCGCCATTGGCAAAACCTTCAGTCACACGTACTACATTTTCTGTATGACTGATAGTCATTTCACCCATTTTTCTAAGAATTTCTGTGTAATCATTCAAACTCATAATAATTTCCTCCTCTTAATATACGAGTTGTTTTCTACATCCACGGCTATTACACTATGGATTCATAACTATAATATACACCTATATTATACATTACTAGACACATATTTTACATCTTCTCAGACTTGATATCAACTTTGATATCACCATAACGAAGCCCAGTGTATTCCATTCTGCCTTCTCTATATACATATACTTTTAGTTCACTATTATCTTCAATGAACTTAATTGTATTAGCATCAGGTTCACCATTACTGAATAAAGATAAACTTGCTCTATCAATAATGATAGAAGCAAATAATCTACCCCAGTTCTTATTCTTATCAGCTCTCTTGAACTGTTTCTCCAATTCCTGGAGGTCATGACGTTCTCGTTGTCCAAACTTTTTCATTACATTCACTCCTTAGATAGATATGATATTACTTGTAGTCACATACTGATTAGAGATCTTATTAATTCCTATAGACTCTAATGGGAATGACTTGAGATTATCCTGAAGAATCTCTTGCACGTTAATGAATGGCTTAATCCATTCAGGAATAGGATCATCATAATGAATGGCTATACTTGATATACGATTCTTATACTCAGACTTCTCTAATACTCCCATAATCTTCTCATACAAATCAGGATTGGACTGATGCACTTTCTCTGCTGTTTTCTTATCAATCTTAGTCTTGATAATGATGAGACTATTAGGAGACTCAAGATCTATAACTATCTCTTTTGAAGTCTTAAGCTGATTATAAGAAAATGCACCCTTGATTCCCTGAATTCTCATAGGATCTTCATATGCATTCATAGCTTTAACCTTAGCAGGTTTGTAATACTTAGTCTCACCATTAAGGAGAGATTCATGAATCTTCTTCTCAAGTGTAGCAAGACTATTAAGAATCTGAAGCTGATCTATTCCTTCATCTCTATCAAGAATCTGTTCGAACATAATCTCTTTCAGAGCCTTGGAAGTAGACTTAGGAATGTTTACCTTATCAAACTCAAATCCTGTAATTGCTAATTTCTTCTTAGGGTTACGTACAAGATGACCCTCTTTAACCAATACATTGGAGCAGTAGTGTTTCTTAACAAATCCAAGAAGAATTGCTTTCATAAGAAACTCATTCTTCATGATAAGTAAGCAATCCCAACCAGGAGTCCAAGAATGATCTCGTACACTGATTCCTTCAAAGTAATCAAGAATCAACTGACTGAGAATATAAGACATGATGTTTATAATAGAACTTCTGAGTCCATCCTCTGGTATTATCTTAAGAGGACTTATCTTTCTCTTTCTTTCAATAAGCTCATCTGTCATCATATCATAATCATAGCACTCTTCAACCTTTTCAAAGACTTTAATCTTTGGAAGGTCTCCGAATTCATCTCTTTCAATTTCATCAATAATGCTAAGCTGCATATGCTTAATACGCATATCAATACCATTAGTGTATTTAGACACAAACTGGAACCAATGCTCAAGAGATATAATACAAGAGTCTGTATCTACAATCAATACAGAATCTCTAGGCATCTTATCAACACGTTCCATCTTATCCAAAACAGGATACTCGTAATACACATACTCCTTGAAGTAATCCATAATCTCTTCTAAATCTTCCTTAATCTCTTTAGGAGGTTTATTAGGATTCAAGAATGGATGCTGGAGTTTGGTGAGAGCCTGTACTATCTTTCCTATAACTACAGGACTTTTACAGAACTCAAATAAATTATTCTT
Source organism: uncultured Spirochaetaceae bacterium (assembly GCA_964470795.1). Classification (GTDB taxonomy): domain Bacteria; phylum Spirochaetota; class Spirochaetia; order Sphaerochaetales; family Sphaerochaetaceae; genus Bullifex. The sequence continues at coordinate 6,815 of CAYYEN010000134.1, forward strand.
AAGATAGATTCTATTCAAATCTTCCTGACCAAGTCTACTCAACTGATCCCAAAGAACCAATCCTTCATCCTTAGTAGGAACCCAAAGATATCCAGAATTCTTAAGAAGTTTAAACAGTACCATAGGAACTGTAGCCTTAAACCCAGGAATTATATCTTCATCTTTATACTTTCTATAAGATTTCTCTTCTAACACATTGAATATGAAAGTTTGTACTTCTTCCATAGACCCAAACCAAACATTATCTTCAAGAAACTCCTCAAAGAAAGTAATCGCTGCTGATATAAGCGATCTTCCTTGAGTAGTTATTGTAGGTGCCACATGCAGATTGAAGAATACTGATGATGGAGCACCAAAACATCCGTACAATGGATTTAAATCCACCTTTGCTAGTAACTGCAAAAGATTATAATTCTTCTCGCCTTCATAATCTCCTTTCTCCATACATTCGAACATCTTATCTTTATACATGACTCTTATGTTTGCTAATTCTTCTATGAAATCATAGAGGGGATTACTAACTGTTCCATGCCTCATGAATAAGACACCG
>CAYYEN010000135.1:0-7322 GCA_964470795.1 uncultured Spirochaetaceae bacterium
ATAAAGGCTTTGCCTATAATTTAAAAGTTCGCGAAAAGGAACTCAAGTTAACTCCTAAAGCTACATCCTCCTATCTTTTTGATGATATGTTAATATTATCAAAACCAGTAAACCAATATAGCTCTATAGCTTATGTTCCATATGGTCCCTTGCTCACGCCTAACGAGGAAGTTCAAGGTGAGTTTATTGAAGAGTTGAGTGAAGAGCTGAGAACAATTTTGCCCTCCTCTACAATACTAATTCGTTATGATTTACCTTGGAAACAAGCTTATGAAGAAAGCGATGAAAATCTTGCACTTAAAGAACTCAGGATTAACTTTGGAACTGACAACCACAATATAAGACACTCCTCCTCTAACATTCTACCTAACTACACTACTATCTTAGATTTAACCGGAAGTGAAGAAGAAATCTTGATGCGGATGAAGACTAAGACACGCTACAATATCCGCTTAGCTTACCGAAAAGGGGTGTATGTAAAAGAAGGCACTAGAGCAGATCTTCCCATCTTCTTAAAGCTATATGAGGATACTTCACTTCGCAACGGTATCCGCTTTCATGACTCCCAGTTCTTTGAAGCGCTCTATTTAGCAACAGAAGAGGACGCTAAGTTCTCTCTCCTAATTGCTTATTATAACGATGTACCAACTTCTGCTATGTTCTTAACGATAACAGACCAACGAGCTACCTATCTTTATGGTGCTTCTAGTAGTGAAAACCGAGATAGTATGAGCACCTATGCTTTACAATTTGAAGCCATTAGACGAGCTAAAGCGTTAGGAGCAACTGAATATGATATGTTTGGTATAGGCCCGAAGGATGATGATAGCAACCCTTTATCTGGCTTGAGTAAATTCAAGTTAGGTTTTGGAGGCGAATGCTTTTCTCGCATGGGTTGCTGGGATTACCCCTTAAAGCAAGAAGATGCAAATTCTTTCTTTGCTCAAGAGCTTAACTGGCAAAAATATCATATTGGCTAAATTACACTTTCTTAAAAATATATCTTTTAGATTCACATTAGCAATGTTAATATTTCTATATGAATTATAGGAGATTATTTCATGAAAAAATTATTTTTTGTATGTTTAATTTTAGTAATTAGTATAACATCAGTATTTGCTCTCGATTCTTACATTGGTGGTTATGTTGACTATATGTTTGAAACAGGACAAAGAAAAGGAACTTTCCTTTTGCCTTTCGAGTATTCCATATCTAAATCCTCAATAGGTTTTGGTGTTACTGGAACTGAATATTTTACCGATTCTTTTGGTTTAAGTTATAAAGTTTGTGGTGCTATGCTAGTATCAAATACTGAAGCTGATATAAAACAAGATATTTCTAAAGAACCGCTAGTTTTTAATACGGCGCTCGATTTCTTGTACAGATATAAGTTTTCGAAAATATTTGCTTTAGAAGCAGGTGGTGGTCTTAGTTACAGTATGACTACTGATGCTGACTCAGGGCTTTCCTACACCGTCCATACACTGGATATTGATTTGAAAGTTGGAATGCTTGCTACAATTAAAAAAGACTTTGCCCTTTCTGCTGGGGTTAATATGGCAACACCTGTTTTAACTAAACCAATTTTTTCGTCAGACACAGGAAAAGCGACTTACGACCTTTCAGTTACTTCCTTTAAAATCGGTCCATATGTAGCACTTTTATATAAATTCTGATTCTGACGACTCAGTTTTTATATCTACAACTTCTAGATTATTAGTGGTATTATAATTAAATTACTTTAGGAGATAATTCAATGAAAAGAATTTTAGTATCTTGTTTACTAGTTTTTGTTTGTTTATCAACCGTTTTTGCCTCTGATAATTATGTTGGTGGGAATATAGGTTTTTCATGGGGAATAGGTAATCAAAAAACAGTAGGTGGTACTATTAGTGTATCAGATTCAACTATCAGCTTTGGAGCTAATGGCGCTAACTATTTTTCTAATTCCTTCGGTATTGGATATAGTATAGGTTTTTCAAAAACTTTATCATCTCAATTAGGTGACATAAAAGAAGATGTTTCTGACATTGCCATGCCTTTTACCGTAAGGGTTATGGGATTATACAAGTATAACTTCAACAAGAAGATTGCATTAGAAGTTGGAGCAGGCCTTGGAAATTACATTTCGATAAAAGCTGATAACGGAGTAACTGTAAAACGAACCGGGTTAAGCCTCGATCTTAAGGTAGGGGTTCTTTCAAACCTTCAAAAAAACCTAGCAATTACTGGAGGCTTAAATATGAGCATTCCCGTTCTTAACAAAGTTAGTACTACAACAAAACTGGGTTCGACTTCTATTAATAAAGAAGGGTTTAAATTTATTATTGGCCCTTATATTAGTGTAATGTATAGATATTAATAACTGGCAGTAAGCTTTATTGCCAGTTTTTTTCTTCTAATTTTTCTCTTAGAACTAATATATTTATTACACAAATACGAGAGATTTTATTATTCTATACCTTACCTTTTTTAATTTGACAAATACTAGAAACACTACAATAATTGAAGGTGTAATTCCAGTGGATCTTATTTAAGATTGCACCTCCTCCGGCTGGGACTATCCGTCAAGTCTCAGCCTTATTTTTTCTCTTTTTACTTTGAATAAAAAAAGCTGCTTCAAATCTTTTAGATAGGAAACAGCTTTATTGATAAGTTTTTTTAGCCTTACATTACAATATGCATTTTCTCTTTAATTAAAGCTACATTTTCGTTACCAATCTTATTAGCTTTAGCAGTACCCTCTGTTACTATTTCTTTAACTAATTCAGGGCGAGCTTCATAGTAAGAACGGCGCTCTCTAATTGGGTCGAGAAGAGCGTTAAGCTTTTCGTTAAGTAGCTTCTTACAAGCAACACAGCCGATTGCAGCATTTCTACACATTCCTGCGATGTTACCACACTCTTCAGTGTTAAATACTTGATGGTATTTATAAACTGTACAGATATCAGGATTACCTGGAATCTTAACAGAGATACGGTTGGTATCGGTTACAGCATTCTTAACTTTCTTCCAAACTTCATCAGCTGGATCAGATAAATAGATAGCATTGCCTAAAGATTTACCCATCTTAGCATTCCCATCTAAACCACAAAGTCTACCTACTTTTGAAAGTTTATACTCAGGTTCTGTGATAGTTGTATGATATAAATCATTAAACTTTCTAACTAACTTTCTTGAGAACTCTAGGTGAGGAATTTGGTCTTCGCCAACAGGTACGAGATCTGCATTACAAAAAGTAATATCTGCGGTTTGGCTAATTGGATAACCTAGAAAGCCATAAGAGAGACGCGAGAAATCATAATTAAAATCATCGGTTTGTTCGCCATAACCATAGTTTCTTGCTTCAGATTTGATAGTTGGGTTAATCAACAAATGGTTAACAGTTACTAGCATTGAATAGAACATTGTAAGTTCTGCAATGGAAGGTATCATGGATTGTTGAATAATAGTTACTTTTTCAGGGTCTAAACCTACTGCTAAGTTGTCCATAGCTACATTATAGATACTTGAATTGATCAACTCAGGGTTGTCAAAATGGGTAGTTAAGGCTTGAACATCCGCTAGCAAAATAAATTCTTCAGCTTCATCCTGCATCTCTACTCTACTCTTTAAAGAACCTACATAGTGACCTAAATGCAACTTTCCAGTAGTTCTATCTCCTGTTAAAATACGTTTCATACTTTTCTCCCTTAATCATTTATGTTGGCAATTATCGCCGCAAGAACATTTGTGGTTATCGGTACAATAAAAGCCTTTGCCTTTAAAGACAACCGCAGGTTCACTAATCATCTTATGCACAGTGTTCTTTCCTTTACAATAAGGACAATCTTTAATTGGGTCCTCAGAAAAACTCTGCATCTTTTCAAACTGTTTATTACAGTTTGTACATTTATAATCATAAAGTGGCATTTTAAAACACACCTCCAGAAATAATAGATAGCTTATCAACAAAGGTCTTTACTTCAGTGTTCGCTAATTGTTTTGGCGCAATTTGAATAAAGGCCCCATCTTGTAAGTACATCGCACCTAAAATAGCATAATTAGGTTTTTCACCCTCTTTTTTAAGGCGCTGTATTTCGATATTGCGAAGTAAAGTTAACATAGTTTTTGCGAGTTTTTCACTTCGCATCTCCAGCTTTCCTTCAAGATAATATACCCCTTCTTTTTCAACTACACTAACTAAAGCTTTATGCATTTGTAAAAGGACGGAAAGCGGTAAATCAAAGCCTAAATCAATCATAGTCTTTGGGTCTTGCACATAGCAAGAGACAACAGAAGAAGCCATAGAAGTAGCATCTTCTGTATTAATATAAAGTTGACGATTCTTAATGCTCTCCTCATAAGCTTGAGGATAGGAATCAGAAGCAAAGAGCAAGATACCATTTTGAGGGAAAGCTAAATTTAAGCTACCTTCAGTATTAGTATAGTATTTTACCTCTGTATCTTTAGCTTTAAAGAAAGGCTTTGACCAACTTAAGCCTGTGTTACCAATAAAGGATGAAAAATCCCCTTCAAGCGCACCATAATACTTAAGCTCTGTAAAAGGAGCAGGATATACATCCTCCTCCTTATACTCATCTTTAAACAAAGCGATAGACATGCGCTCTGCGTTATTATCGACATAAGGAACACCGGTTGCTAACGAGCCAGGATAGGCTGAATTCAACTTCTTGATATCAGCAGTTGCAACCAAATTAGATTCTTTTCCAAGAGCCTGAAAATAGTGCTCCTCTTGAAAAGGAGTAGTGTGCTTACAACTGAGTGCAAGCACTGCCACAACAGCAATAAGTAGATTAAGCTTTAACCACTTTAATGCTAATTTCCTCATCATTTATCTCCATTTTTTGTCCATCATTTACACAAATATTAAACTTATCACAAAGGGTTTCACCACAAATATATTCAGCAAAATTACTAATTGCTTTATTAAAATCCTCGTTTCCAAATACTGTGATAACAATATGGTCTGCTACATCAAAGCCATTGTCTTTTCTGTAAGTTTGAATAGCTCTAACAAAGTCTCGAGATACCCCTTCTTGTAACAAGCTGAGAGTAATTTCACTATCAAAACCAACAGTAATTAAACCCTCGTTAAGAACCTTAACGTTAGCTTTTTCAATTCTTTGAACTGTTAAATCACCTTCAGTAAGTGCAATTTCACCAGCTGAATAAGTAACGCTTCTTTCGTCTCCTTCCAAAATCTTTGCAATATCATGGGAAGTAAAGGTTTGAATGATAGCGGCAACTTCTTTCATGTTCTTACCAAGCTTTGCTCCAAGGACTTTAAAGTTAGCTTTAGCAGAATAAGTTACAAGTTCAGATTCATCTGCTTGAATAGAAACTTTTTTAACATTGAGCTCTTCAGCAATGATAGCGCTATTCTTTTCAAGAATTGCTCTATCTTCATCGCTTGGGTCAACAAGGAAGTACTGACTTAAAGGTTGTCGAATCTTCAAGTTAGAACTAGCTCTTAAGCTTCTGCCCATAGCAATAGTTTTCATAGTTAACTTCATTTCATGTTCAAGAGCAAAATCTCTTTCTTCTTCTTTATAAACAGGCCAAGTGCAAAGGTGAATAGATTCAGGATCGTTTTCAGTCTTTAAGTTCTGATAAATAGTTTCTGTAACAAATGGAATGATAGGACAAGCCACTTTTACAAAACTCATCAATACAGAATAGAGTGTATCGTATGCTTGCTTCTTATCAGTATCATTTTCACTTCTCCAGAATCTCCTTCTAGAACGTCTAATATACCAGTTATTTAAATCGTCGATGAAAGCAATTAGATTACTACAAGCTTGTTGAACATCATAAGTATCAAAAGCTTTAGTCATATCCGCTACTAAGGAGTTAGCAGAGGAGAGAATCCAACGATCTAAAGAGTTATCTAACTTATCAAAAGAAGTGGTACTTGGAACGTAGGAGTCGATATTTGCATAAGTTACAAAGAAGGAATAAGCGTTCCAAATTGGAAGAAGTAAATCCTTAATTACATCTTTAACAAGGTTATCTGAGAACTTTAAGTCATCACTCTTAACAACAGCGCTGTTTAAAAGAGCAAATCGAAGTGCATCTGCACCATATTGCTCAACAAGTACCATTGGGTCAGTGTAGTTCTTTTCAGACTTACTCATCTTCTTACCATCAGCTGCAAGAACAATACCAGAAACGATACAGTTGTAGAACGCAGGTTTCTCAAATAAAGCAGCGGCTAAAATTGTAAGGGTGTAGAACCAACCACGAGTTTGATCTAAGCCTTCGTTGATAAAGTCAGCTGGGAAGATAGAATTAAATCTTTCTTTATTCTCAAACGGATAGTGTTGTTGTGCATAAGGCATAGAACCAGATTCGAACCAGCAGTCTAAGACATCACCAACTCTTCTCATAGTGCCCTTTCCATCAGGACTTGGCCAAGTAATTTCATCTACAAAGTGCTTATGAAGGTCTGTAACCTTTTGACCACTCTTGGCTTCTAATTCTTCGCAAGAACCAATTACTTCTAAGTAAGAAGAACCATCACACTTCCAAACAGGAATTGGGTTACCCCAGAATCTATTACGGCTGATAGCCCAATCTCTTGCGCCCTCAAGCCATTTACCAAAACGACCATATTTGATGTGGTCAGGAATCCAAGTAATTTGGTCATTACATTTGAGCATGGTAGCTTTAATCTTTTCAACATCAACAAACCAGCAGCTCATTGCACGATAGATTAAAGGTTTCTTAGTTCTATAGCAGAACGGATAGGAGTGAAGATAGTTTTCTTTCTTAACTAACTTACCATTCTCTTTTAACCAAGCAATAATACTCTTATCTGCATCTTTTACAAAGATTCCTTCCCATTCAGGAACTTCACTTGTAAAGCAGCATTCATCATCAATTGGGCAAACTACAGGAATGCCTGTTCCTTTAAGCACTTGGTAGTCATCCTCACCAAAACCTGGAGCAGTATGAACAATACCACAACCATCTTCAGTGGTAACATAATCTGCAGTAACAACTACGAAAGCACCTTTTTCTTTTAAAGAAGCAAAGTAAGGGAATAAAGGCTCATAAGTCATGCCCTTTAATTGCTCACCTTTTACCTCTTTAACAATCTTACAACCCTTTCCATCCTTGTAATACTTGTTAAGTAATGGTTTAGCTAAATAGTAGAACTCACCACTCTCATCATCTTGAACTTTTACATAGTCGATATCTGGACCTACTGCAAGCGCTAAGTTTGAAGGAAGAGTCCAAGGAGTTGTTGTCCAAGCAAGGAAGAAAGAATTTTCTTCACCGTCAACTTTAAAACGGATAGTAACAGCAGGGTCTACTAC
>CAYYEN010000136.1:0-7266 GCA_964470795.1 uncultured Spirochaetaceae bacterium
CTCCAATAAGGATTGCAGAAACTGCAGGAAGAGCCATATAGAAAGGACTCATGTATAACTGAATAAAACCAAAGCTTTGTTGATAAACTAAGATACCAATAGCGCCAAGCCAAGTTGACATGATAACTGATAAGATTCTAGTTCTATCAACATTGATACCTGATGCTCTTGCAAAGGTTGGGTTAGAACCAACAGCGGTCATAGCTGTACCTGTTTTAGTTCTTAAGAAAGCCCAAATTCCAAAAGCAAAGAGGGCGAAGAATAAGAACATACCAACTGGTATTGTTAGGTGTCCAATCTTAATAGAGAGGAAATCTGATAAAATATGTAGGTAATAACCTTCTGTTGAAATTGTAGTTCTAAGACCGCGTCCTGTATAACCCCAAACCATCTTAGGATTGGTGAAAGGAATTAAAAGCCACATCATACACATGAAAGCAACAGACGCAAAGCCTACATAGGTTGCGATCATCATCTCGCCACCTTTTACTTTGTTCAACAGTGCGCCATACGCCCAACCAAAGATAACTGCAAATGGAGTTGCAAATACCATTGCCATTAAAAAGGAAGGAAAACCTGTAAATTCACATTGTAAACTAAGGGTTGCTCCTAATAGTCCTGAGATAATACCAAGAGGAAGGCCAAAGTTAAGACCACAACCTGAGTGAATCATAGGAACCATTGCGAGAACTAAAATACAGTTCATTCCAAAACGTGTAAAAGTATCTGATAAACTAGTGCCAAGATTGACACCAGCAAAGGGGGCTACAATGAACAACAATAACAAAAATAATGCAATTATTATTCTAGGCCACCCAAAATTCTTGATAGCGGATTTTATCTTATCCATTGTCTCTCTCCTTCTTTGAGCTCTGGCCTACCATTAAGAGTCCAAAATCTTCACTTTTTTCTGTGGAAGGTAAAATACCTTGAATCTTGCCATCAGAGACAATAGCAACTCGGTCACAGATAGAGCGTAATTCTTCAAGTTCAGAAGAAATCATAACAATAGTAGTTCCTTGTTCCTCGTTGTATTTTCTTAGGGCATTTAAAACTAAGGCTTTAGCACCGATATCAATACCACGAGTTGGTTCACTGACAAAAAGAAGTCTTGGTTTTATAGCAAATGCTTTTGCTAAACAAATCTTCTGCTGGTTTCCACCAGATAATTCTTTAGCTTTTTGTTTAGAAGAGGTACATCTAATCTCTAAAAGCTTGATATACTCATCAGTAACTTCCTTGATAGCTTTAGCATCTCTCCATTTTACAAAACCAATCTTCTTTAAAAAATCATTATTAATCTGCATCGCAGTAAAACTAACGTTCCACTCTAGTGTTTCATCAAGTAATAAACCAACTCCACGTCTATCTTCAGATACGAAGCCCATACTTGCATTGAGGGCTGCTTGAGGTTCATTGAGTTTAATTTCTTTACCTTCAAAAGTGACTGTACCGCCGGAAGGGAAAAGCCCCATAATACCGTTTGGAATACCAATCTTACCTTGCCCCGCAAGACCACCGATACCTAAAATTTCACCCTTGAAAATCTCAAGACTTACATTTCTAACTGTCTCACCTGGCATATTAACCCAAAGGTTATTAACTTCCATAATAGGGGTGGCTTTTGAGTAATCGAAAGTTCTCGCAATATGTTTAGTATCGACATTACGTCCTACCATCCAGTTAGCAATAGAGTGAACATCACAACCAAGGGAGGGAACGGATTTGATAATTTGTCCATCTCTCATAACCATGATGGTATCACAAACATCAATAATTTCTTGCAAACGGTGAGAAATAAAGATAATGGCAACATCTGCTTGAGAGAGCTTTTTCATAGCAGATAGCAAGCTTTCAGCTTCCTTCTCGCTTAAAACAGCCGTTGGCTCATCGAGAACTAAAAGACGGAACGGAATCTTCATCTGTGTATCATCTTCTTTACTCAACTCTCTAGCAATTTCAGTAAATTGTTTGTGACCTACCGGCATTGCACTGATTAGCATGTCTGGATCTAGTTGAACACCAAGACGCTCAATTGCTTTTAGCGCTCTAACCTGCATTTCTTTTCTATCGATAAGATTGAGGCGTTCTCCAAACAATTCACTGGCAATACTGTATTTGAGAGGTTCTCTGTTTAATAAGATATTCTCTGTTGTGGTAAAATCTGGCAATAATGAAAACTCTTGGTGTACCATACCAATACCATAAGTTAAAGCATCGTGAGGGGAGGCAAACTTTACTTGCTCTCCATCAATTAATACTTGTCCACCATATCCACCGGTTTGGTGTATTTCTTCCATACCAAATAGAATTTTCATCAAAGTGCTTTTTCCAGCACCGTTTTCTCCAACCAACCCCAAGATTTCACCGCTTTTAAGCGTGAAGTTAATATCAGTCAAGACTTTGTTACCAAAGAAATCTTTACTAATATTTTTCATCTCGAGCAAAGGCTTGTTGTTCTCTAAACTCATTTTTTTAATCCCTTATATTTTTGATGAATCTGAGTCTTCTTTAGTAGAATACTTAGAGCCATCAAACAGAAAATAGGGGAGATACAATCCCCCCCCTAATATTTGACTATCTTAATTAATACTTACTTAAGTGTAAAGTATTTTTCTGGAACAGTTAAATCTGTTGCACCCATGAAGCCTTTGCCCATGATATAAGTATCTTGATATACTAATAAGAAGTTCTTGCTTCTAACACCAGTGTTAACATCAGAATAGAAAGAACCATTCCACTTAGCACCTGGAGTATATTTAGCATAAGCTTTCATTAAGTCTGAAATCTTGAGTAATTGGCTGTCGCCGTTAACAACGTTGATAGCGTGTTGTCCAAGACCTGCAGATTGTGTGTACCCATAAGAATAAGCCCAAGTACCAAATCTACCAGCACCACCCTTATCTTTAATGCTTGATTCAACTTTTGCTAAGATTGCAGGGAAATTACCAGCTTCAGCAGAAAGGTCGATTCCAAGAGCACCAGGATAACCCATTAATGGGGAAGGAAGGTCCGCTTCGATGAAGTAACCACCGTATGTTAATAATTGCTTTAAGAGAGGTTCTGTGTGTGCATCGTTAGTACAGAAGAAAGCAGCTTTTGTGCCGTATTGCTCGATCCAAGCTGGAACTTTCTCAAGAATATACTGTTGAGCACCTGCAACACCTACATCACTTGTTGGGTCTGGAGCTGTTTCCATAACAAACTTCATACCAAGTTCTTCACAAGTAGCTCTCATGATAGCAACACGACGAGACATTGTTTCATAAGATAAGTGACGAGGGAAAGAAATGTGTACGAAAGTATCACAACCAAGTTCGTGAGCTGTGTGAATGATTAAGTAACCACGAGCAACGAAGTCATTGTTAGCTGCTAAATCTGCAGAAGTAGAGATAACACCTGGGTCTTCGTGAGCCTCACCAGCGATACAAATGATATCAGATCTCTTCTCTTTGATTCTTCTAAAAGCTTCTGTTGTACCAGGAACTGCTTGGTTAACAATTACAGCTTTCATTTTAGGATCATCAGCGAGTCCTGCGATTACGGAAATAGTAGTTTCTTGTTCTTCCATGAAGTTATCTGGATAAGTAACGTGTTGGATCATACCACCATTAGAAACTGAACCATATTCTGAAATTAATGCTTCAGCACCACGAAGATCATCTTCGGATTGTGAAACAGTACCTGTTACGATACCAATGTGAAAATCATTCTTTGCTGGTTCCGCTTTTGCAGATGCAACTGGAGCTTCGTTTGCGCCACCTGCGAATACAAAAGATAAAGCTACTAAAGCGAGCAAAGCAATTAATAAAGTCTTTTTCATACCATATTCTCCTAATGAACTGTATTTTAACGGCGTTATTGTTTTTTTACAAGAAGAAAAAGTAAATATTATGCATAAAAATGCAGAATTATGAATAATGTTTTATTCTGTAAACTAAAAAAAACAAAAATTCCTCACTCAAAAAGATATTGCTTTACTTCTAAAGTATGAGTATCCTTTTTATATGAAAGAAATATTGTATGGAATTGCTGGTGGACTCGGGGTTGCTTTAATAGTTTTTATTGTAATGTTAATTAAATTGAAGACAAATAAGAGCAAGGGTGAGGCTGAGACCAAAAAATTAAAAGAAATGTTAACTACTCGCATGGAACTTGAAAGTGAAGGAATTACTAAGCTTAAGGAAGAATGTGAGAAATTAAGAAAAGAGAATGAAAATTTAAGAATTTCTTTACAAACCTATGCGCAAAAACCTGGTAGAAAGGAATTGCAACGTCTTACAGTTTATCAAACTGCGGCTGACCGCCTTACAATTAACTCCCCTGGCTTTGGAGCTGCTTGGCAAGCGGCCCTTAAAGAAAGTGAAGAGGAATTCCAAAAGACCTATGTCGGAATACAACCTTTCATTCGAAAATTAATTCCTATCAGAACAGATGCACAAGTTCTGAAAGAAATTGAGGAAGATAAATAGTCTTTTGAATCTAACGATTCAAAACAAAGGAGTCAAAAATGAGATTTTATCGTTGTAAACATTGTGGAAACATCATCGGGAAGATTTACGACTCAGGCGTGCCTGTAGTTTGCTGCGGAGAAAATATGTATGAATTGGTTGCTAATACAACCGATGCAGCTACTGAAAAACACGTACCTGTTATTAAAGTAGAAGGCAATCTCGTAACTGTAACAGTTGGTTCTGTTGAGCACCCTATGCTTGATAACCACTTTATTCAATGGATCTACTTGCAAACTAAGCAAGGCGGACAAAGAAAGAGCTTAAAACCTGGTGATAAACCACAAGTAGTATTTGCTCTTGCTCCAAATGATGAAGCAGTTGCAGCTTATGAATATTGCAATTTACACGGATTATGGAAAGCTGAAGTTTAACTTTTAGCCCTAATTTGTTAAGGACCAGTTTCTTTTGTACATTAGAAATTGGTCTTTTATGTTTTTTATAGAACATTTTTGCTTTTCAGTAACACTTTTTCGAATAATCTATTATACTTTTGACATATTATGAAAAAAAGACTATCTGTTTTATTGCTAAAAAATAAAAATATAAAATTGCAACAATTCTTAAAGAAGAATTATCAGGTTGCAGATATATTAGAACCTTCCTCTTTAGATTCTAGTGAGTTTCCTAACAGCGTACTAATAGTTGATTCTAAAGTTTATTTAAAGGACGTAACAATTCCAACTCAAGGTTTTGTTATTTGTCTGGCTAAAGAAGAAAATGAAGCTGAAGTAAAGGACTGTATAGAAAAAGGTGCAACAGATGTTCTCTTTCTTTCAAATGGGGAAGCTCAAGTCTTTGAAGACATAAAAAATCTATTAACTTTATTAGAGAATAATATAGATTTACTCTCAGGTGTTATGAAAGGAGAAGTCTTTTATGGAGAGGCGACCTCTCTTTTAGCTACCTCCTCTAAAGAGTATGATTTAATAGTAACCAACGTTGAAGGCTTTAAGCTAATTAATGCAAGTTTTTCTGAAGATGTCGGAGATACTGTTTTAGGCTATTTAGGCACACAGTTTAAACAAGCCTTTTGTGATTTTGTTCTTGGCTCCCGGCTTTATAATGATAGGTTTGCTTTTTTAGTTGAACATGATAATAAATATACTGCTCCTTGGTTTGAAAGCTTAGCCTTAAAGCTTGAAAAAGATACACCAGTTAAAAACCTGGTGGTAAAATTTGGAATTTATCCATGCCTTGATAAAACCCTTTCAATCTATGTTTTATGTAATAGAAGCTTCCTTGCTTTGGATACCATTAAAAAGAAATACAATACTTTTTCAGTTAAATATACAAAGGAACTATTTATTACTTTACTAAAGCGTCAACAATTGCTTGATGATTCGTTTCAGGGCTTTGAAGAAAAGGAATTTGAAATCTATTATCAACCTAAGATTCAAATCTCCTCCTCTGCTATAGTAGGAGCTGAAGCTTTAATTAGATGGAATCATCCAAAATTTGGGCTTTTAATGCCAAAAGACTTTATCCCACTATTTGAAGAAAGTGGGTTTATAACAAAATTAGACTTCTATGTGATTAAAAATGTTTGCTCTCATATTCACCGTTGGTTAGAAGCTAAACTGCCAATTGTTCCAATTTCTGTAAACATCTCACAAATCGATTTTTTCATTCCAAGCTTAGATAGAAAAATCTATGATGCAGTTAATGAAGCCAAAGTTGATCCTAAGTGGATACATTTAGAAGTAACGGAATCTGCATACATGGCTAATCATAGTACAATAGTTAGTGTAATTAACTCTTTAAGACGGATGGGCTTTAAAATTGAAATGGATGATTTTGGAACCGGCTATTCCTCCCTCAATATGCTTTGTGAATTGCCTGTAGATATCATCAAACTAGATATGCAGTTAATTCAGAACAATGATAACGATATTAAAAAGAGTGTTTTAAGCTTTATTATTGCACTCTCAAAGTGGTTAAATTTGGATACCATTGCAGAAGGCGTTGAGACTGCAGAAGAACTTGAGAATCTAAAGCAGAAAGGATGTAATTTAGTACAAGGGTATTTCTATTCTTGGCCAATGCGAGTATTAGATTTTGAAACTTATCTAGTTGAGCACCAAAAAAAGGATGAAGAATTAGAAAAGTTGAGCTTTATGTCTTTTAAAGGCCAAGATGATGCAAAAACTATTTTATTCTTAGAAGAAGATCAACAAACTAATTTAAAACAACTCATAAAAGATAGAACCAATTATCAAATTCTAGAGGCCCCTTCTGCTAGTAATCTCTGTGATACCATCATTAAAGAATATAGTCGAATCGATGTAGTCTTGCTCTCTATGACAGATTTTAATTTGGATGTGATGAGAATCTTAACTTTCTTAAATTCAAGTCCTAGCTGGAAGCATATTCCTGTTATTCTAATAGCTGATGATAGCATTCAAAGTGAGATAAAAGCGGTAGAAATGGGCGCTGCTTATTATCTTAGACCAGATTATGACTTTGAATTACTCAATTTATATTTAAGAAAATCTTTCGATTCTCTTGAAATGAATCGTATAAGAAATGAGCTAGAGCTGAAGACTAAAAAACTTCAAGATGTCGCTTATCGTGATAGCTTAACAGAGTTTTATAATCGCAGAGGTTGTGATTACGCAATTTCTAACTTAAGTTATGGACAATCTCATGCACTCTTTTTATTAGATGTAGATAATTTAAAACTCTGTAATGATGATTATGGGCATGATAATGGGGATCTTGTATTAAAACGTGTAGCCTCAACCATTAAACAAGA
>CAYYEN010000137.1:0-7198 GCA_964470795.1 uncultured Spirochaetaceae bacterium
ATGATTATTTCAAGGATATTCCTGCTACACAGTTTAGAAAATCGCTAGCTGAATTTTTTAAGATATTAGATACAAAAACTGAGGATAGAGACAAATATCTTGCTGAAGATAATCCTAGACTTGCAGAATTTCCTTATGTCAATGGGGGCTTATTTGCAGATGAAAATATTGAAATTCCGCCATTTACGGATGAATTAAAGTCATTGTTGTTAGAAAGGGCAAGTGCAGATTTTGACTGGAGCGAAATATCCCCAACTATTTTTGGAGCGGTATTTGAGAGTACACTAAACCCTGAAACAAGAAGATCTGGAGGTATGCATTATACTTCGATTGAGAATATTCATAAGGTAATTGATCCGTTATTTTTAGATGAATTAACTAAGGAATTGGATGACATATGTAATATTCAAGTCGAAAAGACAAGAAAAACTAAGTTGTTAGCGTTCCAAAATAAATTGGCTGGACTGAAATTTCTTGATCCTGCTTGTGGCTCTGGAAATTTTCTGACAGAAACATATATATCTCTTAGAAGACTAGAAAATAGGATGCTTGATACATTTAATAAAGGTCAGATGGTGCTAGGAGAAGTAGAACCTATTAAGATAAGTATTGGTCAATTTTATGGAATAGAAATTAATGATTTTGCAGTTACTGTAGCGAAGACTGCATTATGGATAGCAGAAAGCCAGATGCTTAAAGAAACAGAGGGAATTGTTCATATGAATTTGGATTTCCTTCCTCTTAAGTCATATGCAAATATTATTGAGGCGAATGCACTTAAAATTGATTGGAACGACGTTATACCAGCAAATGAATTGAATTACATTATGGGAAATCCGCCTTTTGTGGGACAAAGGTATATTTCACCAAAACAACATGACGAACTTGTTGAAGTCTTATCTGGATGGGACAATTCTGGAAAAATGGATTATGTGACTGGGTGGTATAGAAAATCAGCTGATTATATTACTGCAACAACAATAAAATGCGTTGGTATCTACAAACTCAATAACACAGGGGGAACAGGTTGCGTATCTATGGGAACCATTATTTGATCTTGGAATAAGTATTGATTTTGCTTATCGTACATTTAGATGGGATAGTGAAGCTAGTTTGAAAGCAAAGGTTCATTGTGTAATTATTGGGTTTTCAAATACGAATGCGCGTAATCACTGCAAAAGGATATATAAATCAAATGGAGAAGTTATTGAGGCAAAAAATATAAATGGCTACTTAATTGATGCAGATAATACATGTGTCAAAAGACGTAATAAACCATTGTGTGAAATCCCAGAAATGTATACAGGAAATAGACAAGCAGATGGGGGATATTTGACATTATCAGCGGAGGATGTTTCTGAGTTACTAGGAAAGGAGCCTGGAGCCGCCAAGTATATTAGAAAAATGGTCGGAGCAGTAGAATTTATAAATAATAAAGAACTATACTGTTTGTGGTTGAAAGATATTACACCAAACGAATTGCGACAACATAGATATGTAATGGAAAGAGTAAAGAAGTGTCAGGAACACAGACTGGAGGGAAAACCTGATAGAAAACGATTGGCAAGTACACCACACTTGTTTAGAGAGCAGATTAATCCAGATACAGCTATAGTAGTCCCAACAGTTTCTTCGGAGCGAAGAAGATATGTTCCTATGGGATTTATAGATAATAGCATTATAGTAAATGCAAATGCACAGATTATAGCAGATGCACAGATGTATCATTTAGGTATATTGACATCTAATGTTCATATGGCATGGATGAGAGCTGTAGCAGGAAGGTTGAAGAGTGATTATCGGTATTCGAAAGATGTGGTGTATAATAATTTCCCTTGGCCTAATGTCACAGAAGAACAGAAACATTCTATAGAAGATACAGCTAACGGAATACTAAATGCGAGAAAGTTATATCCGGATTGCAGTTTAGCGGATTTGTATGATGAGTTATCAATGCCAGTTGAGCTAAGAAAAGCTCATCAAGAAAACGACAGAGCTGTAATGAAGGCATATGGTTTTCCAATAAAGGGATTTACCGAGGAAGATTGTGTTTCTGAACTAATGAAAATGTATCAGAAGTTGACGAAATAAAGTATATATTAAACGAGCGCCTATTTTGATATAAGAGCAATCAAGGAAATTGTTACAGTATGGACGGAATGGTGTAAAAATGGAAGAACGGACAACTGGATAGCGCAAACATCACAAAGAGCAGAAATAAAGCCAGTATCGTTAAGTATATCCAAGCCGAAATTGATAGAATCTATTGCAATCTTGGGTGGTGGTCTATCTATGGTAATATATTTTACGTATATAAATAGTATTGTGATGATACAAAGACCAAACGATTATGGTAGTACAACAGGAAACTGGAAATTGTATGTAGAATTTATTGCTTTTATAATATTAGTTGCGTATAATAGGCATTTTTCAATTATACATAGACTTTTTTCTGACATTGGATTTGGATACTTTTTAGTACCAAGGTGTGTAATGGTTATTAGATTATTATTATCTTTAGATGAAGCGCGAACAGAAGATATTGCTATAGGTATTATAGTAGTATTGGCATTTACAGCCTTATACTTATTGATATGTCTGGCATCAAAATCGGAAATAGAACCGGGAACGATAGCGGGTTACAAATATTAATATTGACAAATGATGGAGGTGGCTCAATAGTGAGCCACCTTTTTTGCGCGTATAAGAAAGGTGCTCATACTAATCGAGTTAGGTGGCTTTTCTTGTAAAAATGAAAAACATATGGTATAATTCGTATATGGATAAAATTACATATTTTACTATACCAAAGGATGTAACGCATGGTAGGGGTTATGTGTACTCGTTGCAGTACCATATCGTATGGGTCACAAAATATAGAAAGCCCATATTTATAGGCGAAATAGAAGAAGATGTTAAAATGTATCTCCTTGAAACGCTTAAATCTTTAGATATGGCAGTTCTTGCAATGGAAGTCATGCCAGACCATATACATTTACTTGTAGATTGCAAACCACAGCTTCGTCTGTCGGATGCAATCAAAATTCTAAAAGGGAATATAGCCAGGTGGTTATTCTTAAAACATCCTGAAATAAAACAGAAGCTTTGGGGTGGGCATCTATGGAATCCCTCTTACTTTGTGGCTACTGTAAGCGACAGAACGCTTGAGCAGATTGAGCAATACATCAATAATCAAAAAACAGATAGTCATCGAAAGGAGGTCTGCAGGTATGCAGATATATACTGCGTATAAGGTTAAGATTAAACATTATAATCATATCTTCAAAGATACTGTTGCTATATATCGAAAGGCTGTAGATTATCTGATAGATGTCTGTACTGTAAATTGGGATGATGTGTCCGATATAGGCAGCTCACTCCGTAAACAGCGATACATTGAGACATTGGTTCATGCTACAAAAGAGAATCCAAATCCTGTGTATGACTTCGATTCGAAGTTTTACAAGATGCCAAGCTATCTTCGCAGGGGTGCAATCAGTGAAGCGATAGGGAAAGTCTCTTCCTACAAAAGTAACCTTGCCAACTGGAATAAGAATCCTATCGGTAAAGAACCATCTGTACCGAAGGCGGGATTAGTGTTTCCATCCATGTACCGGACAGTCATGTATAATCAGACGGACGATTACAGGGCACAGCTTAAAGTCTATGTTCGTAACACATGGGACTGGATTACGGTAGACCTTCGCAAGTCTGATATGGATTACATTGTGAGACATTGTAAGGAACGTAAACAGTGTGCTCCAACGCTGCAAAAACGTGGCCGGGAGTGGTTTTTGGATTTCCCTTTTGAGGAGAAAGTTACTCTCAATGACTCAAATATCAATGATCAGACGATTGCTGCTGTAGATTTAGGCATCAACACAGCCGCTACGATCAGTGTAATGCGTAGCGATGGCACTATTCTTGGAAGACATTTCTGTAAACTTTCCAAAGAAACAGACCATCTGACGCATAGCATCAATCGTATCAAAAAAGCACAACGGCATGGTAACCACAAAACGCCAAGACTCTGGGCCAGAACAAAGGGTATCAACCAGGATATTGCAACAAAAACGGCAAATTACATCATGGATGTAGCCGTTCTTTACAACGCTGACGTGATTGTTTTTGAGCACCTGGACAGAAACGGCAACACCCGGGGGTCTAAAAAGCAACGGCTGAAACTGTGGCGAAGCCAGGAAGTACAGTCTATTGTAACCAACAAGGCGCATAGACTTGGAATGAGAGTCAGTCATATCTGTGCCTGGGGAACCAGCAAATTGGCTTATGACGGAAGCGGAACTGTTTTGAGAGGCAAGGACGGCGGCTTTGACACCTACGAGCTTTGCAGATTCCAAAACGGAAAAACCTACAACTGTGATTTATCGGCATCGTATAACATCGGAGCAAGGTACTTCATCAGAGAAATCTTAAAATCCTTGGATGAAAGTTCAAGGTTGCTTATTGAGGCAAAAATTCCTCAATGTAGTAAGAGAAGCACTTGCACATTCTCTACGTTAATTAGCTTAAATGCGGTACTTATGCCTGCATAGACATGAGTAACTGAATTTTGGCTGTATGGTAGAAATGCAGTCCGCCCGCCTAAAGCGGGCAGGTGTCGCAAGACACCTATTGGAAGCACGCGACTTAAGTCGTGTGAGGCTTCACGAGCATTATTACTTCTATGAGACAGCCTTTGCCATCAAGGAAAAGGATTGTTTCAGGCGACAAGGCGAGGAGCCGAAGTAAAGGCTTCCCATTCTTTTGAGGGACGCCGGCGAAAAAGAAGATAGCCTAAGTAACAAAACATGCAAAAGGGTAGTATTGAGTATGCGATTCCTGCGATGGGGCCACATGGTTTGTGGTTTCACCTGAAAGAATGCATCGGAAAAGAAAGGGAGGAAAAGAACTCGTATGGGAATGGTTCGTTTAGGAAAAACAGAAATAGTTGTAGATAAAAATGGTTTTGGCGCGCTGCCAATTCAGAGAATTTCAGATGATGCAGCCGTGGCACTTTTGCGTAAGGCCTATGACAACGGTATCACTTTTTTTGACACTGCAAGAGGATATTCCGACAGTGAACACAAGGTTGGTTTAGCCTTTGCCGGTATGCGTGAAAAGGTTGTGATTGCTACAAAAACCGGGGCACAGAATGCAGAAGCATTTTGGAAAGATCTGCAGACCAGTTTGAATAATCTGCAGACAGACTATATTGATATTTACCAGTTCCATAATCCATCATTTTGCCCGAAACCGGGTGGAGAAGATGGCCTTTATGATGCGGCACTTCAAGCAAAAGCAGAGGGCAAGATTCGACATATTGGAATTACTAATCATCGATTGGCTGTGGCAAAAGAGGCGATTGAAAGCGGATTGTATGAAACCATGCAGTTTCCTTTCTGTTATCTGGCCACAGAGAAGGATATGGAAATTGTGAATCTGTGTAAAGAAGCAGATATGGGATTCATTGCCATGAAATCTTTATCCGGCGGACTTATTACCAACGCTGCTGCAGCGTATGCCTTTGCGGATCAGTTTGATAATGTACTTCCCATATGGGGTGTGCAGCGGGAAAGTGAACTGGATGAATTCCTTTCGTTCGGAAAAAACGCTCCGAAGATGACGGAAGAGATTCGGGCTATTATTCAAAAAGACAGAGAAATGTTATCCGGAGACTTCTGTAGAAGCTGTGGATATTGTATGCCGTGTCCGGCGGGAATTGAAATCAACAACTGTGCAAGAATGTCCCTTCTTCTTCGCCGTTCTCTTTCTGCAAACTGGTTGTCAGAAGAAGGTCAGGAGCGTATGAAGAAGATTGAAGGTTGTCTTAACTGCGGCAAATGCAAGAGTAAATGTCCATACGGTCTGGATACTCCTGCACTATTAAAGAGAAATTATGATGATTATATGCAGGTTTTGGAAGGAAAAGTAAAAGTATGATTTCCTGGGAAATGTAGAAGTATGATGTCGTACAAAATGTAAGAGCATCATTTTGAAGGAGAAGAGAAGATGTACCTGAATAGAAGAATCTTTCTGCTTTGCAAATGTGTTAGTGCTTTTGGCTTTGGCTTGTTTGGATATATTAGTTGTCTGATGACCTTGGGACTGATCATGGATATCATGAAAGGTGAAGGCATTTATTTGAATGAAGCAATTGTGAAACCATACATAATCATTTTGTGTTTGGCTGCTTTGTTCTATTACCTGAAAATAATGATTGAGCGAGCAAAACTGTACGATAGCTTTTTTGTAGAAGATTCGGATGGCATCCTGTATTCTCATGTTTTGGCAAAGGCAATCAGTGTGCAGGAAAAGAATGTGGCGAATGATTTGCATTTTCTGGAAAAAATGCTCTTATTTATGAAAAGAAGAGGATAAAATGATGATCATTAGAGAAATGAATAAAAATGACATTCCGGCATGTGCAGATATTCTTTGCGCTGTATACAACAACGAACTTTGGATGTGCAGATGGGAAAAAGATGTGGCCACCGAATATCTGAATGACTTCTTTGAGAATAATAAGTTTGTGGGATATGTAGCTGAAGAAGAGAATAAGCTGATTGCCGGATTATTCGCCCATGAGAAGGTATGGTGGAATAATTCGGAGGTATATGTTGAAGAGATGTTTGTTCTGCCGGAGTTACAGGGAAAAGGAATTGGTTCCGCGTTACTGAAACGGGTTGAAGGGTATATCGCTGAACATGGACTGGCAGGAATGACTTTGTCCACAAATAAATATGCTCCTGCACCAAAATTCTATGAGAAAAACGGTTTTGGATTGTGCGAACATGTGATTTTCATGGCAAAGGAGATGGAGTAGAACATAACGTTTGAGGTATTTGGCGTGCGTCAAATGAACGGGCAAAATCCATCAATAGCATATGGGGTGTTGACTTATTAAAGGAGTATATTATAATTATATATGAGAGATAGCGTGCTATCTTTGGTGGACTAACATTACAATCCGATATTCTTACTGGACGAATGTGCCAGTGGTTGGCAGGCAACAGAAAAACCTGATATACTTGCCGGACGAATGTGCCGGTTGTTGGCGGACAACGGAAAAATTAGTCATTAAAGGAGAGTTGGTAATGCTGCGGTATTATAACTCTCCTTTTAAAATTGTATGAGAGGTGTGTTTTGAAAATTACTAAATATATGCTAATATAATAATATATTGGGCTGGTCGTGAGAC
>CAYYEN010000138.1:0-7059 GCA_964470795.1 uncultured Spirochaetaceae bacterium
TACTCTCGATACTAATGTTACTTCTGTTTTATATGTTCAGCAGTCATTAGATAATGGTCAAAGTTGGTCAAAATCTGGTTTTGCAGAGTACTATATTGAGCCAAAAGTTGTAGTTCAGCCAGAGGTTAAGAAATTAAAACCAGAACAGCTTGCTTTCCATTTTGGCTTTGCTGTTGCACCTTTTGTTGAAAGAATCTATACCTTTCCTTACACTTTAGAAAATCCTCTTTCTGTTGGAACTGAGTTAGAATTAAGATTTACAAAAACTAAGACTAATTTCATTAACTGTATTGGCTTTGATATAGACCTTGGTTTTTCTCTTCTACCTTTTGAAAAGTTAGATACTGCTTGGCTGCCTAATATGTTCAACCCTGATTATTCGTTATATCGAATATATACAGATATATTGGCTGATATAGGCTACGATAATAAGAATGTTAGTTTTGTTACCAATTTTGGTTTAGGACTATCTTTATTAAGAGTTAATGATATGGGATTTACTAATGTAGGAGATTATTCTTTAGTTGCAAGCTTTGCTTATGGTGCTTCTTTTGATTACAAATTTACAAAGAATTTTAAGATGGGTTTAGATTACAAAGGACATCTCGATTTCTCACCAATGGTTAACCGTCAGAATTTGAGTTTAAGAATAGGAGTTAATTTCTAACATGAATATTGGAATTTTAGCAACTGGTGGTATTGCCAAAAAGATGGCAGGTACTATTAATTTAATGGAAGAAGTAAAGCTTTATGCTGTAGCTTCTAGAAACCTTGAAAAAGCAACTGATTTTGCAACAGAATATGGTGCTGAAAAAGCTTATGGTAACTATGATGAATTGTTATCTGATCCTAATGTTGATTTAGTTTATATTGCAACTCCTCATCATACTCATAAAGATTTAATGCTAGAGTGTATCAATAAAGGTAAGAATGTGCTTTGCGAAAAAGCTTTTACTATTAATCGTAAAGAGGCTGAAGAGGTTTTTGCTGCTGCAAAAGCAAAAGGTGTATTAGTAGCAGAAGCTATTTGGACTCGCTATATGCCTTCTTTAGATTTAATAAAATCACTCATGACTAAGATTGGTACAATTACTAGTATCAGTGCTAACCTTGGCTACAAGATTTCTCAAGTTGAAAGAATAAAAGACCCACAAATGGGTGGTGGTGCACTATTAGATATCGGTGTTTATCCCATCAACTTTGCCTTAATGGTACATCCTCAAATCCTTTCAGGAATTTCTGGCCTTTGCGTAAAAGCTGAAAGCGGGGTAGATATCAAAGATTCTATCAGCTTACGTTTTAGCGATGGCGTTATGGCAACACTATTTGCTGATGCTACTACAATATCTACACGACGAGGTTATATTTATGGAACTGAAGGTTTTATAGAAGTTGAGAATATTAACTGTCCTGAAGAAATTAGGCTCTATGATGGAAATAGAGAGCCTCAACTTTTAGAAACTTATAAAGTTTCAGTAAAAACAGGTTATGAATTTGAACTCTTAAGTTGTAAGAAAGCAATAGAGGAAGGACTTTTTGAATGTCCTGAAATGCCACAAGAAGAAACGCTTAGAGTGATGGGTTTATTAGATGCCCTTCGCCATGCTTGGGATGTAAAATTAGCTAATGAGGCTTAGAGTAAAGAAAGGAGTTCGAATTTCGAACTCCTTCTTTTTAGCTTCTTGCTTCTTTTAAAAAAGTATCTTGTGCATTAATCTTTATTTCATTTTCTTTGATTGTTGTTAAGGTATATTCCCCAAGATTATTTAAAACTCTGGCTTTTACATTATCGGATAGTAATAGCTCCAAGATATGAACAATCTTCTTTTTTATTATAGGATCTTTAACAGGAGTTGCAATTTCAACCCGTTTGTTTGTATTTCGAGTCATGAAATCTGCAGAAGAGATATAAATCGTATCGCCATTACCAAAACAATAAATTCTTGAATGCTCGAGGAATCTTCCTACAATACTTCTAACATGAATAGTTTCAGTCAGTCCTTTGATTTCTGGTAGTACACAACAAATTCCTCTTACAATTAAGTTGACCGTAACTCCTTGATTACTAGCCTCAATTAACTTGTTGATAATTTCAAGGTCAGTTAGACTGTTTATCTTACAAGTAATCTTGCCTTTTTCTTTTAGGGCAATCTGCTTATCAATTTCATTTTCAAGTCCTTTTTTGAGCCCAAATGGGGCAACTAAAAGGGTTGTGAAGTTGTTCTTTAAATCGAGGGTAGCAAGATCTCTGAAAAAAGATACTGCATCAAGTCCAATTTCATTGTCTGAGGTTATAATATTTAAATCTGTATATAGATTAGCAGTTTTCTCATTGTAGTTACCGGTTCCTAAGTGGGTAATATACCTGACTTTATCATTATCGGTAAGTACTATGGAAATAATCTTTGAGTGCACTTTGTAATTTTCTAGGCCGTAAAAGACGGTGCAACCCATTTCTTGGAGTTCTTTTGCGTAAGAAATGTTTTGCTCTTCATCAAAACGAGCGCAAAGCTCCATTACAACCGTAACTTCTTTACCATTAAAAGCTGCACTCTTTAATGCTTCGATAACTTCTGAGTGTTGTGATAACCTATAAATAGTAATCTTAATGGTTTTAACGCGAGAATCGATAGCACATTCTTTAAGTAATGAGATTAAAGTTCCCATATTTTGGTAAGGATAGGAGAGAAACAGATCTTGTTTTAATATGAAGTTAATTAAAGAGTCAGAGGTAGCCAACTCTCTTGGTGTCGCCCCTTTAAACGCTGGAAAGCGTAAACTCGATCACGGTGTGTTTTGAAAGTATTGATAGAGTGAATATAAGAACTCGTAATCAAAATACTCGTTGATAGCAAAGATTCTATTCTTCTTTAAACTAAGATGTTTTGTTAAGAACGTTTTTAGTTCAGGTATATCTTGTTCTGCTTTTATCTCAAGACGTAAAGGCTCTAGATGTACACGAGTTTCAATCTTATTTTCAATAAGTTTTGAGAAATCAAAATCATACTCAATATCAGCATCTTCCATATTTGCTTCAAAATCTGCATTTCGAGTCACTCTAATTAAAGCTTTCTCTTTTATTTCAAAAGATTTGAAGAGCTCTGGTCCCAAAATATATATTAGGTCTTCTAAAAGGACTACATGACTTTTCTTGCTTTTGGGTAACTCTATAAGACGGTCTTTAATATTTGGAATTGGAAGCACTCCAAACATTTGTCTACCATTTTTAACTAATCTTAAAGTTAAATAAGTTCTTCCATTTGTAAATTTAATTAAAGGATGTTTTGCATCTAAGACCAAAGGTGATAATTGTGGCAGAATATAGGAGTCAAAATAAGCGCGTGCAGAGGCTAATTGAGCTTCTGTTAAATCCTTCGCGTTATGAATGAACAATCCTTTAGAATATAACTCAGCTTTTAATTCTTTGTAAGTTTCTTGTGTTGCTCTATAAAATATTGGGAGTACATACAAAATAGCCTTAATTTGTTCTGCAGCATTCATCTGGGTCTTATTTTCTAGCAAGTTTGGAGTTCTTTCATTTTGATTATATAAAGAGCCCAATCTAACTTGAATAAATTCATCCAAATTGCTAATTGTAATTGCTAAGAATTTACAGCGTTCAAGCAAAGGGTTTGTAGTATCCCGTGCCTGATCTAATACTCTTTTATTAAACTGTAACCAAGAATACTCTCTATTTATATAAGGAATATTCTTGCATTTCTCCAAACAGATGCTAGCCTTAGCCATATAACTTAATCTTCCTTGTTCAATACTAACGGTGTTGCTTCAACTTCTTTTGTGATAATAAGTTTTAAATAACCTTCTTTTACTCCTAAATCGGAGATAACCGCACTCTTGATATCAAATCGTTTTAGAAGATTCTTTGCAAGTAGTGCAGTTGGTATAATAACATGTACTTTTTCAGGTGTATTCTTGATTATTAACATTGAGCGACTTGGTGAAGTAAGTAAAAACTTACAAAGTTTTTTAAGTTTTTTTAACTTAATTTCTTTCTCTTTGGTAGGATCAATATTAAAGTAATCTGCATAAATTGCATAAAGCGCATTGGAATTTGCACCAACTAAAATAGCAGTTTCAAATTTGCCTTTTTTAGGAAAGTTACCTTTATCGAATTCTTTTTCTGCAATGTCATTGATGTGGTCAGCTTCTTTTTGAGATGGATAGATTTCAGAAATACATTGTTTTTGAATAGTTACAGCACCCATTGAAATTGAAAGCATTTCTTTTTTACTAGTCTTTGCAAAGTCACATACTTCAGTACTAGCACCACCGATGTCGATTAATGCTGCTGAAGAAAGAATTGTAAATCTAGCGTTTGCAATATAGTCTGCATAAGCTTCAGTTTTACCACCTATAACTGTAAAATCTAGATTAGTCTCTTTAAAGATTTCATCTTTCACTTCTTTGTAATTCTTTATTTCTCTCATTGCAGCAGTTGCAATTGCATAGATTTCTATAACCTTAGCAGCTTGTGCATTGGCAATAAGGAGTTTAATGGAATCTATAACTTTTTGAGTCCCTCGTGAAGAAAACTTGCCATTTTTCTCAATATAATCCAAGGCTGAAACAGCTTTTCTATCTCTAAAGATAGGGATAAGATTTTCACCTTCTACATCTGCGATTAACAGAGAAACTGCGGTACTAGAAAAATCAATAATTCCGTAACGTTTCATAAAATTCCTTTTGTGCCGTAATCCCAATTGTAAGTCTTCATAAAGGGAGCACACTTAATATTATATTTTTAGTCTTCAATTGATGACTAAAGTAGTTAGCCTTTTTATCCTTATTATTAGAAGGACGTAATAATAGTAATTTATTTTCTAAGTTTAGCATATGTCCTTCTTTTTTGGATAGTTTTAAACAATTGGCTGTGGAGTTATTCCTTGAAAGACTTTGTCATCTCCAAAGGTTACACCAATAGAACGTCCAACTTCTATCAATTGGTGATCTTCTGGTACATATTTTGTCTTTCCAGCGATATCAGCAAGAGCATTATATGTAATTTGATTATTTTGAAATGCAACGGTGGTTCCAAAGTTACCATCTTGAACAAGCTTACCTGCAAAAGAACCCATTTCTGTTGAGAGTAGCCGATCATAAGGACTTGGAGAGCCTCCGCGTTGCAAGTGACCTGGCACTACAACTCTCGTCTCTACGCCAGCTTTTTCGTTAATATATTGTGCTAATAGTTGTGTAGAGGTTGCTGCACCTTTTCGATATTCAACTCTTTCTGCCTTTTTCATCTTGGCTTCTTTTAGACTCATTGCACCTTCCGCAATTGCGATGATATTAAAATCTTTACCATTTTTAAAACGTTGATTAATATCTTTTACAATAGAATCTGGATTATAAGGAATTTCTGGAAGTAGAATAATATCCGCTCCTCCAGCAATTCCGGCATATAGTGTTAACCAACCAACTTTGTTGCCCATAAGTTCGATTAACATAGTCCTTCCATGACTGGATGCTGTGGTATGAATCCTATCAATACATTCTGTGGCAATATCTACAGCAGTATGAAATCCAAAAGTTACATCAGTACCCCATAAATCGTTATCAATAGTTTTAGGAAGCCCTATAATGTTGCAACCTTCATATGATAGGAGGGCAGCTGTTTTATGAGTTCCAGCGCCTCCTAAACAAACCAAGAGGTCTAAATCTAAAGCTTTGTAGTTCTTTTTCATAACCTCAAGCCTTGATTCTCCATTTTGATCTTCAATTGTCATTTGTTTAAAAGGTTGTCGGGAGGTGCCTAATATAGTGCCCCCAACTGTTAAGATTCCTGAAAAATCACTCTCTTTTAAAGGATTGGTTTCTTTTTCAATAAGCCCTCTGTACCCATCAGCTATTCCTATAATTTGAGCTTTCGGAATTTGGTGATAAATATATTTAGCAAATCCTCGTATAACCGCATTTAGTCCTGGGCAATCGCCACCGGCAGTGAGTATTCCAATTTTCATTAGTATCTTTCCTTATTGATAATATACTAACAAGGTTTTTTAAAAAATGTTAAGAAGAATTGATAAAATATTGCAAGTATTTTTAATAAATCTACTTTTCCCATTAGTAATTCATTATTTATAATCATTTTGTAAACAGTATAGTAGTCTTACAATTGTACCTAATATAAGTTTATGGTCATTTTAACAAAAAAAGAAAAGGGCTAAGAAGTTATTACTATTGGTTCTTAGCCCTTTTTTTACGCTTGAGGAGCTGCAATTCCCTTATGGTTGCAATAACCAATTTTATGAGAACGCCAAATAGGATCTGCCTTTGGAATTAAGTTAAAATAAGGGTCCTTTTGTTCTTCAAGATATTTTTTAAAAAGCGTTCTATGGTAGGTTAGTATTTCTTGGTTTTCAGCCTTATTAGCTACATTAACCATCTCATAGGGATCGTTTAATAAATCATATAATTCTTCTTTTTTATCTTCTAGATAATGAATATATTTCCAGTTCTTTGTTCTTATCATACGACAAGGCTCTACTGTAAAGCCCCATTCTGTATGCCATTGGGAAGTAACATATTCTCTGTTGATAACAGAAGTGTTCGTAATTTCTTTAACTAAAGAAGTTCCATCAAAGCTTTTAGGAATTTCAAGATTTGCTAACTGACAAAGAGTAGGAGGAATATCAAGAGTTTGAGCAAGTCCTTTGATAAGTTTTCCCTTAGGTATCCCCGGTCCTGTAATTACTAAAGGAACTTCTACAAGTTCTTGATAAAGTGCGGTATGTTTTGTAACTGTACCTCGAGCAGTTAGTGCATCTCCATGATCTGAAAAGAACAAGATAATTGTATTGTTATATTCTCCTCTTTCTTTAAGAATGTTAATAATTTGACCTATCATCTCATCAGCTTTGTTTAAATAGTAATTATAAGCTTTTAAATAATGACGAAAGTTATTTTTATCCCAACCACTTACTTGTGCTTGACGATTATGAGCACAACAAATATATTGAATACTTTTTGAGCGGTTTTCAATATCCTCAAATTCAAAGTTAGGGGGAAGAGAAGGTAAGTCTTTAGTATTCTCAATTC
>CAYYEN010000139.1:0-7033 GCA_964470795.1 uncultured Spirochaetaceae bacterium
AGTAATAATGGTATTATCGGTAAACTTTCTGCATTTTGTGAAAAAGTTTACTATGGTAACTATAATAACCATAAGGATCTTGAATTCAGTGCCGATACAATAAGAAGTATTGAGGTTATTGAGAACTTCAATCTGTCCAAGCTTATCGCTAAGCATCGTGCTAAATATAATGAACTTGCTCGTCAGATGGCTGGTGAACAGACAGGTGCTTCATTCCAGGTGAAAGGTGCTGAAGAAGCCAAGTCCAGTAAACAGCGTAGGGAAGAGGAATACCTTGCTCCAGAGGGTTCATGGCTTGGTAAGATGCCTAGTAAGAAGATCAATGTTGATCAAGCTACCGGGGGTGATAACTTCGCTGATGTTGCTAAGTTTGAAAAAATGATCGAGAAGCTTGATAATCTTAGAGGTAAACTTGTACAATTTAAGAAAGATGCTGATGAGACTATTAAGGACCTTGAAGCTGCTGTCAAAAAGGATTCAGAAGCTAAGGCGGAGAAATCGAATCCTGAACTCAGAGCTGCTATTTCATCTGCGATTGAACTTTGTAACAGAGTTAACAAAGCATGTGCTCATTTCTGTGATGAAATCGAAAAAGTTATCGGTATCGAAATGAGTATTGTCAATGAAGTATCTCATGTGAGTGACTTTAAGTTCGCGAAAAATCAAATGAAACAGTCGGACGAGCGCAAGTCTAAATTAGGTATAGGTAATTATAGTGGATCTCAATATATTGATTCTAAAACCGGTACCGCTAAAACCGTTAGCCGTAACAACAATCTTATAGATCCTACGAAAGAAAAAGGTGGTAGCTGGGGCCTCAATGATGCTCTTGCATAAACCTATACAATCAGCGGCATAAATTATGATTCTATCATATAGAGATTCGGCACCAAAAGTACCAATCTCGTCATCTTGCATTATAAAAACAAAAGGAATTATACGTGACGGGGACATCGTTTCCGTCACGTCTCCTTTGTTTGCTTCTGTTGATTATTCCTCAGGTGCAATCAATACATCGGAAACGTTTCAGGTTGTTTTTTCAACCCCGAAATCTGAAGGTGTTGATAATGCAAACGGTGATATGATCGGTACTTTAATATGTACCGACAACGACTTATTCAATCTCTACGTAAAAGAGACTGTGGGTGATACCAAATGAATTCTGACGAAAAAACTAAAGTTCTTGATCTACTGAGGCTTGAACGTTCTGATTTGTTCGCATTTCAGAACATCACGAAATCAGTGAAATTGTCTACTCCAGATTCGGAACCATGGTATGCTGTAATTCAGATGTTACCACTTGAATTCTATCGTATTATTGAGAATTATCCCAATATGTATACGACGGAAAAATTCGATATTAAGTACATCAGGAATCCAAAGAAATGTGCGTATGACCGTTATGGTACAACGAACATGTGGAGACCATTAATGATTCTGAATCGATGTCCATCGATCAATGATTTCAATTTTGAATATATTCGTTATTTCAATATTGAGAACTTTCAGAAGATCATCAGTGTGCTTATATCAAGAATGAACTAAACGTTATTTCGTGTAAATATTCAGAAAGTAGGTATGACCTGACATGTTAGTTCATTCTCATATGCTGTGATACGACACATCATCTGTCAGGTTATCTTTGTATGAGTGGTAGTTATTCTGATATGCATCCGAATAAGATAAATGTCAATGACTTCAGACAAGGAATGGTGGATGGTAAAAATGTCGTTGACAAACGATTGAAATATTCGTTCAATGATTTGGATAAAACCGATAAATCATTGGCACATAATTTCGAAATATCGTTGGCATGTGAAAGTGGTACTGACATCGTTCATGCTGTGGGTAATGTTACTGCAATCGCAATGCGGTATATTCTGGATCAATTTCCACCAAACACATTCGCAACAGCACTTCCTTCAACGACAATTGCACACCGCCAATTACGTCATACTCCAAAGCAGATTCGTACTCAGGCATATCCATTGTGTGTTGTCTCTCCACGTGTATCGTTATCGGGTTTAGATAATCGATTGGCCGCAGGTAGTTTTGCAACTACTACATGGGGACCAATCTCCAGTCGTTTCCAGAATCGCTCCGAAATGGAAAAGTTATTCTTTGACAAACGGAAAGGAATCGAATGGAGGGGTAAAATAAACAGAGTCGTATTATTCCTGGACTTTGTTTTGTCTTTCCAAAGTATTGCAGAGCAGCTTCGTTGGGCATCATATTTAATCAACAAGATTCCAATGGAAAATTGTTTTTTCGATATTGATACTGCGTTAGAGTTGGCATTGCCTGATGGATTTCTTGAAGAGACTGCTAAGTATGCAAACATACCAATTCGTGACGAAACTGGTAGTGTTGCAAGATTCGTTGATTACTTAAATATGCACAGTGTATTCCCGGTGTCGTATCGTTTCAGTAGTGGTCGTCACAGGGATGCATTTTACACATATTATGCGAGCTCGATTCTGTGTAGTATCACAGATTTCGCATACAATAATGCTACCAAGACAAACAATCTTGTTGAATCCGATTGTCCGATTACATTCACAATGAGATGTGAATTCAATACAATTGGACTGTTTGATTTGTCTGTTCCAAATCCAGGTCCGTTTTCATGTAAAGCACCAACCGACAGTGGTGTTGTTATACCGATATTTTCGGATTCATTCAATGACAAGGATTTTCCTCTGTTATATGGATGGGAAATTACAATGAAACCAATCGTTCAATTGGACTGGGGTGAAACTGAAGTAGATATCTCATCATGTTTGGATTCATCAATGAAACATATCATAGATTACCATTTGGAACATAATATGAGTACCGGTCTGTTTATTTCCGTCAAGTTACGTGAGAACCGTACCATCATAAATGATGGATACTATGTGGATTGGAAAAATAGAAAACTGATTTTCACAAATGCTCATTACACTCATACATATCGAATGATTATTGCGGTGAATAAGCTGTATGTGAATAATTGGTTACTTGATATGAATGGTAAAACTTAATTCTAAAACAGAAATGATTCACAACTGCGAATAATTAAGAAAGTGGGTCATCCAGTAATGTCATTTCTGTTTCACTCATACAGCATGCAGTGGCTGTATAAATTATTACTGGTATAAATACTATGTTTGGAAACGAGTATGGTCTCGACTTCGATTTCGAAGACGACACAGTTCAGGAATCTTATAATCCTTCATCTTCTCATTTCAAGGATCTGTTCGATTCTGCTTTCAACTCATTTGATCCCGACGGAATCATCGCTGGTGGTAACAACCGCCTGAAGAGTGGTCAGTTCGATATGAATATCGAAGACTCTGACCTTGCAATCGGCTATGTGCAGCCTACACCGGCTACTACACCTAAGCCTGGTAGATTTATGTAACCTCTACTTGTTGCATAAGTTATCCTCCTGAATGTCGGTGGGGGTCATCCCCACCGATTTATTCTATATTATTTTTGAAAGGAGATTATTTTTATGGATGTAATCTTACGTAACGATCCATCGTTGATGGATTTTCAATCATACAATGAATTTACATCCGATGATGTTTATGATTCAGAGATATTCGTTGAAGGTGCTGTTGGCGACAAACTGAAAAATCTCTTCAAACGTATAATCGAATTCATTAAAAGAATGGTCGAGAATCTTCGTCAGCGTTTTGCTGCAAACAGAATCAAAAAATATAAAAAACTTATAAATGATCCCAAAAAAGCTGAAGAACTTAAACAGCATAGTGTTACCAAGTGGGATTCTGAGCTTAATATTCATATGTATGAGTATGCACGTGATATATTCGTTGCCTCACTTAAATTCTTCGAACAGCTTGTGAATAATTATTCACAATGCGACATAAACAAATGCATTAACACTATCGAAAACAAAAGAAACATGCTGAAAACACTTGTTGAAAAGAGTAAATCACAACAAGCCACAAACGAAAAATGGACGGAATACGATGCGCTTGTTGCCGTTGTTAACGAAAGCGAAATGGTTGAACAATTGACATACGCTGCCGCTAACTGGCAAACTTTTGTGAACACACATAATGCTGGAACGTTGGATTCTTTCTATGAGAAACGGGGCTGCTCGAAAGAAAAAGTTGAAGAAATGCTTAAACTCATAGCTACCGCATTACCATTGTTATCAGAATCTGGAGTACAAACAAACAAATATTATGGTGCTGATGCTATGCGTAGTGGTGCATATACAGGATATAAAAAATATGATGCTGAGTTTAAGAAAACTGGAAAGGTAACATCACAGATGCCCACACAGGAATTTTATACGAATGATGGCGGCAATATGTCATTGGATGAACTTGATGCGTATATCGAATATGCAATGAGTGATCTCCATGATGCAATGGAACTCAGAAACCGTCTTATCCAGGAATCTGATGATGACACCGTTGAAGAATTTGAGGAATCTGACACAACGGATGAAACACCTGATGATGTTGATGATGTCGAGGAATGCGGCGATGGATGCAAACCAACAACCGAATATTATTCTGACGCAATTGTTCGCAATTACAATGAACCTGCCCAGGAAAACAAAACATATTGTCTGAAAACAAATGATATGTTTACAACCGAATCATATGATGAACCATCCGGTCCAAATCGTTTCTATCAGGAAACAGATCCATCGCTTGAAGCGGTTGCAAAAGCTGCTAAAGGTGTTCTTAAATGGGCTGGTATTGGAATCAACACCGGTATCACAATCGCGCTGTCTGCCCAGGCATTTGCTGTTATTACAGTGATTGATTCAGTTGCAACTTCACTTACATACAACAAGAAACTTGGAAGATTCCCTTCTGATATAAAACGTACAATGGATATTCTCAAAAACAGCAAAGACGGAACATCCGATACATCACAGCTTGTCAAAGCTCTTAAAGATGTTAGATCTGAGGCAAGAGCTCTCAGTGGTAAAGGTGTTATCAGTTATAAGGCTTCTAAGAATACCACATACACTGAACGTGATGAACTGAAGAAACTGTATCGCATTACTGACGATCTGATGGGTATGTTATCTAAGAAACCGGATAAAGCTGCTGCAAGACGTGTATCTGCACGTATTGACGACTTTGTTACTCAGGTAGAAAAAGTAATGAAACTTCTGAACCGTGGTAAAAATCCCGGTGATGTTGTCAAAGAATACATGTTATAAGGAGTGAATAAAATGGATCGTATTATTTTTAATGACTTCTCTGATTTATTCAATGAATCATATGCATTGGATCATACTGGTATATTTGGTGAAGATGTCGGTGAGTGGACTGCTGAAGAATTCTACGGTTATGGATGCGACTGTATATATATGGAAGCTGCCGGTGAAGGTTCATTGCTTGCACGTGTCATATCAAAGTTGTATGACAAAAGTCCTGCATTTGCAAAATGGATTGAAGGTGTTGCTGAAAAACGTGCTACCAAAGCATCTGCTGCTGCATTAAAACATGCACAACTTTCAATGGAGGCTCCTGCAATTGCAAAAGTAATGGAAGAAATACAAACATCGGGAATGGTCAAATCATACTGGAACGATATAAGACTTCGTCTTTCGATTGTATGGGCGGCATCAATTGCATTCAACGTTATCAGATTATGTACAAATGAAATCATGTTCCAGAAGAAATGGGGACGTTTTCCTGCTGACCTGAAATCATTCTACGAGTACGTATTTGAAATGCCTGCAGAACTGTCAAAAGAAGACATAAAGAGATTCAAGAATGAATTGAAGAAGCTTCTTAAAGACACCAAATGGCTTACAGGCAAAGCTGGTAATGAGTTCATCACTCCTAAGGAGAGAAAACACATTGAACTCATGGACGAACAGTTGAAGGATTTATTGACATGGAGAATGATTCCTAACACCGCAGAAGGCCAGAAGACACATCGTATTCGTGAACGTCTTAAACAGTTCATTGAAACATCGTTTGAATTTCTCGATATGATCAATCAACAGATGCTTGATGATAAAACCAAAAACCGCATGCATGATGCAATAAAATAAAAACACGGATAATCCCCCGGGTTAACCCGGGGGACAAATCTGTAATCTCCGTATTTATATTTTAAATATGATATTATTATGAAAGGCCGTGATTATACATGGAAGATTATATTATATATAATGAAATGATGGATGTTTATCAACAACAAATTGGCATTATCCAAGAGGGAGAAATAATGGATACTGCCATGGGTAAAGATAAAGATGAAAGTAAAATTGTGAAGATACTTAAATTCATTCCACGTTTGATTCATGCTATTATATCATTGATAAAACAAAAGGTGCTTGATACTGCAACAAACATGAAGATGAAATATATCGAATCAAAGTTAAAGAATTCAACTGTAACTGAATCATTTTATATTGAAACTCCTGTATTTGAATTCGATAAAAACACCAAGGATTTACAAAAACATTCCGGTGAGTTTAAACAATTTTCGTCCAAGTTGTATAATGACACACAGGATATGATGTTCAACATGCGCGGATTGTTAAACATGAAATCCGGTGATTCAATTGCATTATCTGCAAACAAATTCCATCGTGAATGGAATGCCCAGAAAATATATATGTCATTTTTAAAAGAGATCGACATATGGAGCAAACGTTTCATGAAATACAACACATCAGAAGGTTCATTTAATTACAATCAAAAAGAAGGACATGAAACCAAACGTAATGTTGCACGTTTGTTGGATACATTTAATTCGTTAACAACGACACGCACCAATTTGAATCAATCTATTGTAGATCTCAACAAAACCGAACGACTGATACACAAAAATGATTTGTTTATCGGTATTGGTCAACTTGAGAACAAAATACAACCTGTGTTGTACGACATGGTTAATGATATGGCTCGCTGTTGTAAATGTTTATCTGCAATTGCATCGCGATTGGTGCACATCACATGTGTAACAATCAATTCAATATATCAAGAAGTAAAGGAGTGGTTAGATTGAAATCATTTGAAGATTATTTCTTTCTCGAAGAAAA